>JAWKYB010000021.1 GCA_041396705.1 Alphaproteobacteria bacterium | reverse complement strand
CGCTGTCCGAGCACCTGATCATTCCGGAATGCGTCTGCATCAACGCCGACCTGTGGAACGCGTTGCCGGCGGAAGACCAGGAGATCGTGCGTGCGGCGGCGCGCGAAAGCGCCGCGTTGCAGCGCGAGCTGTGGGCCGAGCGCGAGGAAGCCAGCCGTGTCGCGGTCGAGGCCGCCGGCGTGGTGGTGAACGAGATCGCGGACAAGGGGCCGTTCCAGGAGGCGATGGGCCCGGTCTACGAGCAGTTCTACCAGCAGTATCCGGACCTGCGCGACCTGGTCGAACGCATCCGCGCCGTCAAGTAGCCGGCTCTCCCCCGGAGGGGCGGCGCTTGGTGGCGTCGCCCTTTCTGCTGCCCCGGCCCCGGTCCGGCCGCAGGCTGTCACCGGCTCCTTCCCGCAACGCCGCACCCGAAAGCCTGCCGACGTGCCAGACCGTCGCCATCGAACCGATGCCATCGCGCGCCTGACCGACCCGTTGCTCGACCGCGCGGCGCAGGCCGCGACCCTGGTCTCAGGGGTCTCGCTGGTCGTGCTGATCGCGATCTTCGGCTGGCTGGTCTACGGCCGCTACGTGGTGAACGAGACGCCGACCTGGGTCGAGCAGGTCGCGATGCTGCTGATCGTGGTGATCGCCTTCCTGTCCGGCGCGGTCGGCGTGCGCGAGAACAGCCACCTGTCGGTGACCGCGCTGGTGACCGCCCTGCCGCCGCGCGGCCAGCGCGGGCTCCGCCTGCTGGCCGACCTGGTGATGACCGTGTTCGGCGGCATCCTGACGTTCCAGGCGGTCGGGCTGGCCGCGTTCGGCTGGACCACCTTGATCCCGCTGATCGACCTGCCCGAAGGCGTGCGGGCGCTGCCGATCGCGGTTGCCGGGGTGCTGATCTTCATCTTCGCCGGCGTGCGGGTGCTGCGGCGGCTGGCCGGCGTGCCCATCGGCGAGGACCGCGACGTCGACCCCGAGGTGGCCGACGCGCTCGCGTCGCCCGCCGAGCGGGACGCCTGAGCATGGGTCTTGCCCTGCTGCTGGGCAGCTTCGCCCTGTGCGTCGCCATCGGCGTGCCGGTCGCCTTCGCCCTCGGCGTCGCCGCGCTCGCCACCTTCGCCTACGAGGGGCTGCCGCTGCTGGTCGAGCTGCGCCGCATCGTCTCCGGCATTTCGGTGTTCTCGCTGCTGGCGATCCCGTTCTTCATCTTTGCCGGCGAGCTGATGCTGCACGGCGGCATCGCCAGCCGGCTGGTGCGACTGGCCTCGGCCGCGGTCGGCAGCGTCCGCGGCGGCCTGGGCCAGGTCAACGTGTTCTCCTCGATGCTGTTCGGCGGCATCTCCGGCTCGGCGGTGGCCGACGTCTCCGCGCTCGGCTCGATCCTGATCCCGGTGATGAAGGAGAAGGGCTACGACCCGGACTATGCGGTCAACGTCACGGTGACCTCGTCGATCGCCGGCATCCTGATTCCGCCCAGCCACAACATGATTCTGTTCGCGATCGCGGCGGGCGGCGGCATCTCGGTCTCGCAGCTGTTCCTGGCCGGCGTCGTCCCCGGCATCCTGATGTGCCTGTGCCTGGCCGTCGCGGCCTATCTGGTCGCCGTGCGCCGCGGCTATGCCGCCGAGCGCTTTCCGGGCGTGAATGCCCTGCTAATTGCCCTGGTCGTCGCCTTCCCGGGCCTTCTCACCGCGGTGATCATCGTCGGCGGCGTGCTGTCCGGCTATTTCACCGTCACCGAGTCCGGTGCCATCGGCGTGATCTGGGCGGTGCTGGTCACCATCCTCGCCTACCGGTCGCTGAGCTGGCAGGGTTTCCTGCTGTCGGTGCGGCGTGCGGTGCGGACGACGTCGATCGTGATGATCCTGGTCGGCTGCGCCAGCGCCTTCGCCTACATGCTCGCCTTCTACCGGGTGCCCGCCGAGCTGACCGCGCTGCTGACCGGGCTGTCCAGCGAGCCGATCGTGATTCTGCTGCTGCTCAACGCCGTGCTGCTGGTGCTGGGCATGATCATGGACATGGCGGCGCTGATCCTGATCTGCACGCCGATCTTCCTGCCCGTCGCCGTCGAGACCGGCATGCACCCGATCCAGTTCGGGATGCTGCTGATGATGAACCTTGGGCTCGGCCTGTGCACGCCGCCGGTCGGCGCCTGCCTGTTCGTCGGCTGCGCGGTCGGCGGCGTCAGGATCGAGAGCGTCTTGCGGACGATCTGGCCGTTCTACCTTGCGATCCTGGTGGCGCTGATGCTGATCACCTTCGTGCCGGCGATCTCGATGACCCTGCCGAACTGGCTCGGCTGAGCCGCCGGCCGGTTCAGCCTGCCGGCAGGAAGTCGGCCCGCTGCGGGGTGAAGGCATCGATCAGCCGGCCCGGCTCCAGCGCGACGACGCCGTGCAGGGTGTCGGGCGGCACCACGAAGCTGCAGCCGGCGCCGAGCTCGCGCACCTCGCCGTCGACGGTGACCCGGAAGCGCCCGGCGGCGACATAGCACGACTGCACATGCGGATGGGCGTGCGGCGTGCCGACCGCGCCGGCCTCGAACGCGACCTCGACCATCATCAGCTCGGGCCGGTGGGCAAGGATGCGCCGGCGCACGCCGGCATCGACCTGCTCCCAGCCGCTGCCCGGGTCGTCGACGAAGCGTCGCTCTTCCACCTTGGACTCTCCCGTCTCGTTGGTGCCGGCCGGCGCTCAGCGCTCGGTGAAGGCCTCGCTGGTGGTGCGCGTGATGCGCTCGGTCAGGAACTCCAGCACGGTGCGGCGCCCGATCTCCAGGTCGACGATGGTCTGCATGCCCGGCAGCACCGGATATTGGCCCGGCTGCTCGCCGAGATAGGTGCGCTCGGTGCGCACCCAGACCTTGAAGTAGGGCACGCCGGTATTCGGATCGACGGTCGCATCGGGGGCGATCTCGGTCACCACCCCGGCCAGCGAGCCATAGCGGGCGAAGTCGTAGGTCACCACCTTCACGTCGGCCGGCATGCCGACCTCGATAAAGCCGATGTCGGCGTTGCCGACGCTGGCCTCCACGATCAGCGTGTCGCCGACCGGCACGATATTCAGCAGCGGCTCGTTCGGCGCGATCGACTGGCCGATGTTGGTGACGGCGAGGTTCTGGACGATACCGCGCTCCGGCGCGGTGATGGTCAGGCGCGCCTGCTCGGTCTGGCTCACCGCCAGCTGCGCCGCCAGCGTCTCGGCCCGTGAGCGGGTCTCGGCCAGTTCGGCCAGGATCTCGGAACGGCGCGCCTCGTCGATCGCCGTGCGCTCCGCCTGCGCCTGGTTCAGCGCCGCCTCGGCCGACGCGCGCCGGGCCTCGGCGGAGGCGACGTCCGCGGTCAGCTCCTCGACCTCGCGCTTCAGGCTCAGCCAGCGCAGCTCGGGGAAATAGTCCTGCTCGACCAGGGCGCGGACCGAGCGCTCCTGCTCGGAAACGATCGCCAGGCTGGCCTGCAGCTTGGCGATCTCGCTCTCCAGCTGGGTGATCGCCTCGCGCCGTTGGGCGACGACCTGGTCGGCGCGGTTGCGCTCGGTGATCAGCGCGTCGCGGCGGGCGTCGAACAGGGCGTACTGGTTGGCCGCGGCGTCGGGCGCCTCGTCCAGCACGGAGTCGGGGAAAACCAGCTCGTCGGCGCCGTCGGCCTCCGCCTGCAGCCGGCTCAGCGCGGCCAGCGCGGTCAGCCACTGGCCGCGGATGCCGGTGATCTCGCCCTCGACGAACTCCGGATCCAGGCGGAACAGCACCTGGCCGGCATCGACCAGATCGCCCTCGTCGACCAGCACCTCGGTGATGGTGCCGCCGAACGGGTGGTTGACGATCTTGACCCGGCCGTCGGGCCGCACCTGGCCGTTGGCGCTCGCGTATTGCTCGACCTCGGTCAGCGCCGCCCAGGCGACGATGGCGGCGAACATCACCGCGATGGTCAGCAGCAGCCAGCGGGCATAGGGCGAGTGGCGGCGGTGGGCGACCGCCTCCACATCCGGCAGGAACTCGACATAGCGCGGCGGCGTCGCCGGGCGCTTGGCCGGCACGCCGGCGGCCGCGGCCGGCGGGCCGGCTCGGTTGGCGACGGCGCGGCCGCGGGGCGACCCGTCGCCGCCGGGCGCGGCGGAAGCGGCCTCGCTCATGATGCCGCGCTCACCGGCGGCGGCACGGCGCGCCGCGGGTCCGGCGGGGCGCCGTCGGGCTGGCCGTCGCCGCCAGGCTCGGTCTCGGTCTCGGCGGTCCGCTGCGGCGCCATGCGCTCGCGGGCATAGGCGACCACCTCCTTCGGCGGGCCGACCTTGTCGACCTGGCCGTTGATCAGCAGCACCGCCTTGTCGGCGATCGACAGCGGCGCCATGCGGTGGGTGATCAGGATGATGGTGCGCCCGCGCGCCTGGCGGCGCAGGTTGACCAGCAGCGCTTCCTCCGCCGCCGGATCGAGCGCGCTGGTCGCCTCGTCGAGGATCAGGATGCGCGGGTTGCGGATCAGCGCACGAGCGACGCACAGAAGCTGGCGCTGGCCGGCGGAGATGCCGACGCCGCGCTCGCCGATCGGCGTGTCGTAGCCGCGCGGCAGCCGCTGGATGAAGTCGTGGGCGCCGACGAACTTGGCGGCCGCGACCGCGCGTTCCGGCGCGTCCAGCGGCTGGCCCATCATGATGTTCTCGCGCACCGTGCCGGCGAACAGCTGGGTCTCCTGCGGCACGACGCCGAGCTGGGCGCGCAGCGAGGCGCGCGAGATGTGGTGGATGTCGGTGCCGTCGATCAGCACCCGGCCGCTGTCCGGCGGGTACAGGCCCTGCAGGATCTTGGCCAGCGTCGACTTGCCCGAGCCCGAAGGGCCGATGATCGCCACCACCTCGCCGCTGGCGAACTCGACGGTCACGTTGCGCAGCACCGGCGGCTGGTTGCGGTCGAAGCTGTAGGTGACGGCGTCGACCTTGATGTCGCCGCGCAACGGCGGCTGCGGCGCGACGTCGCCGGGCTCCTCCTCCGGCTTCGCCTCCATGATTTCCGACAGCCGGTTGAACGCGGCCTTGACCTCCTGCACCTGGTACCAGGCGCTGACCACCTGGCGCATCGGCGCGATCGCGCGGGTGACCAGGATCGACGCCGCGATCAGCGCGCCGATGGTCAGCTCGCGCTCGATCACCAGCCGGGCGCCGATGAAGATCACCGCCAGCCCGATCACCTGCTGCAGCGTGGTGGTCAGCGAGGTCAGCCAGTTCGACAGATTGTGCGCCTTGAAGCCGTGCCAGGCGGTGGCGGCCAGCCGCCCCTCCCAGCGCCGCTCCACGTCGGATTCCAGGCCCAGCGACTTGATGGTGACGGCGTTGTTGACGGTCTCGTTCAGCGCCGACGACTTGGCGGCCAGCGCGGCGAAGCTGTGCTCGATCAGCGCCTTCTGTTTCTTGTGAAACATCAGCGACAGCAGCACGAACAGCGGGATCGCGCCCAGCGCCAGCGCGGCGAAGATCGGGCTGATGAAAAACAGCGCGATCAGGAAGATCGACACGAACGCCAGGTCGACCACGGTCATCGGCATCTGGCCGGTGAAGAAGTTGCGGATGGTGTCGAGCTGACGCAGCCGCTCGGAGATCTGACCGCTGGCCGCGCCCTCGAAATAGCTGAACGGCTGGTGCAGCAGCCGGTGCACCACCTCGCCGCCGATCAGCGCGTCGAGCCGGGCGCCGGTATGGCTGGAGACATAGCCGCGCACCACCCGCAGGATGAATTCGAAGCCGTAGATCGTGATCATGCCGATGCTGAGCACGGTCAGCGTGTCAAGCGCGGCCTGGCCGATGACCTTGTTGTACACCGTCATCGTGAACAGCGGCGCGATCAGCGCGAACAGGTTGATCACCAGCGAGGCCAGCGCCAGCTCCCACAGCACGCCGCGCAGACGGCTGGAAATCAGGCCGCGCCAGCCGGCCGACGGGTGATGCCGCCGGCCGCGGTCGCCGACGCCGCTGTCCGGCTTGACCAGGAACGCCTCCGCCACCTCGTCGGCCAGCGCGCCCGGGCGGACCAGCGAGCGCTCGTTGGTGAACGGGTCGAGCAGCACCAGGTCGTCCTGGTCGCGCTCGATCACCAGCCGGGCGAGGCGGCCCTTGCGCGGGATGGTGACGAACGGCGTCGGCAGGTGCGCCAGCTTGCCGGCGTCCACCTTCTGGCGGCCGACCTTGTAGCCAAGCCGCTGGGCGGCCCGTTCGAACGACGGCAGGCTCATGCCGCCGGCCGGCACCGGGGTCGCAGCGCGCAGGTCGGCTTCGGTCACCGGGCGGCCGTAGTAGTGCGTGACCTTGATCAGGCAATGCAGCAGGGCGTCGCCCGGCGGCGCCTCCGCGGGCCGCGCCTGCGCCCGCGCCCCGGCGTCGGCCTGTGCGCCGCCGTCGGCCCGCGCATCGGCGTCGGACGGTCGCGCCGCGGTCGCGGACGAATCGTTGGTGCTTGCCTCGCTCGTCACCGCAGGATTGCCCAGCCCATGTCCAGCCCGCCCCTTTCCTGCGCTGTGTTGGCCATCGAGATCAAGAGCCGAGACATGTGCCGGGACATGCCGCCACCGCGCTGCGCCGCGGGCGCCACCGGTTTGCGTCGTCGTGCGGCGGCCGGCGGTTCACCTGATTCGAAATTTTTTGTAATCTGATATTTACTTGGTTAACTATTTTGGTTCTGCTTTGACTTCGCTGGCCGGCTGCGATCAGCATTGCAACGATTCAAAGAGCCGGATAGGGTTTGGTTAACGCGCAGGCGGTGAAGTCGCTACGATTTTCTTTGATTTCGTATTGATAACCCCGTATATAGCCTGTAGGTATCCTGAACGCGGCGCGCGTCCGGCGCGCATGTAACAGCAAGAGGCACAACACACGATGCTGCGCAAGCTACTGTTGGGTGGGGCCGCTGCAAGCCTGCTCGTCGCTGCGACCGGCGCGGTCGCGGAGACGGGGCCGGACGGCGCCGAAAGCCCGATCTACGTGCCGGATCCGTCCGCCCTGGGCCTGCCGCCCGGCGCGGTGCCGAGCGAGGCGCTGCCCGCGTCGGTGCTGGCCGACCCCGTGTTGCCCGGCCTGCCGGATGCGGCCGACCTGCCGCCGGTGCCGGTCGACGTGATCGAGGCGCTGATCCTGAACACGCCCGGCGCGGCGACCGTGCTGGACAACTATGTGCGCACCGGCGCCGGCGACGCGGCCGCGACCGGCGCCACCGCGGCGGACCGTGCCGTGGCGGTGATCTACGAGCTGCGCTCCTATTCGGAAGTGGTGCCGCCCGCCCAGCTGCTGGCCGCCGCCGACACGGTGATGGACGTCGCCGGCCGTCTGGTCTGTCCGGCCCAGATCGTCTGCATCGAGGTTCGCAGCGACTACCAGCTGCCGCCCGGTGCCGTCGGCTATGATTTCGGCGGGCCCGGCACGCCGCTGGTTCCCGGGTTCGAGCGCGTGAGCATGAACGACCCGCGGATCATGGGCCGCGACATGCACGAGGTGCAGCGTCCCGGCGGCCACCCGCTGATGCACGACGGTATTTCCGGTGTGCAGGAGATGCACCTGGATGTTCCGCCGGGCGAGTACCGGGTCATTTTCGTGACCGACTCCAACGGCACCCGCAATCTCGAGCGTGCGCCGTTCGGCGAGGTGATCTACGCCAACGGCTACGACTACAACGTGCCGCCGTCGGAACCGTCGCTGTGGCCGTTCATCGCCTGGTTCGGCGATCGCAACACCGCGATCTCGCACACCGGCGGCGCGCTGCAGATCCGGGTCGATGCGCCTGACGGCAACCTCGACATCGTCATGGGCTTCCACGCGAATGACGACTGGCAGTCCTACCTGACCGCGCTGGTGGTCGAGGACGTGAATGCCCCGACCGATCTCGGCGCGACCGAGGAGGCGAACACCCAGCTGCTGCCGCCGGAACAGTGTTTGTTCCTGGACGTGCTGGTCGCCGACTTGCTGCAGGGCGTGACCCCCGCGGCGGGCACGCCGACCGACTGCGACGGCCCCAGCCCGAACAACCCGGACTGCCTGGTTCGCTGAATCGCGGCCGAGCCGGCCCGACCGAGAACGCCCTTCCCCGCGGAAGGGCGTTTTCTTTTGGCGGCGCCGCAAGCTGTGACCCGATGGCAGGTGAATCCGGCGCGCGTTGCCACTATAAGAGGCCGTCTGATTCAGATGGCGCGCGTCCGGCGCGCCGGACGGGCCGTTCCGCGCGACGTTCAGCAAGCTGAAAGCCGTGCGGGCGCAGGGTCCTGCCGGCGGCCGGTCGTCCCACCGCGCAGCACGGGAGACATCCTTTGATCGGTCATGATTCTTTGCGGACGCGGCGCACGCTGACGGTCGCCGGCAAGCGCTACGACTATTTCAGCCTGCCGGAGTCCGCCGGCGCGATCGGCGCCGACATCGCACGCCTTCCGTTCTCGATGAAGGTGTTGCTGGAGAACCTGCTGCGCTTCGAGGACGGCCGCACGGTCACCCCCGACGACGTCAAGGCCGTCGGCGCCTGGCTGCAGGACCGCCGCTCCGACCGCGAGATCGCCTATCGCCCGGCCCGGGTGCTGATGCAGGACTTCACCGGCGTGCCGGCGGTGGTCGACCTGGCCGCGATGCGGCAGGCGGTGGACGAGGCGGGCGCCGATCCCCGGGTCATCAACCCGCTGGCGCCGGTCGACCTGGTCATCGACCACTCGGTGATGGTGGATGCGTTCGGCGGGCCGGACGCGTTCGGAAAGAATGTCGCGCTGGAGTACGAGCGCAACGGCGAGCGCTATGCCTTCCTGCGCTGGGGCCAGACCGCCTTCTCCAACTTCCGCGTCGTGCCGCCCGGCACCGGCATCTGCCACCAGGTCAACCTGGAATGCCTGGCGCAGACGGTGTGGACCGGCGACGAGGGCGGCGTGACCATCGCCTATCCCGACACGCTGGTCGGCACCGACAGCCACACCACCATGGTCAACGGCCTGGCGGTGCTGGGCTGGGGCGTCGGCGGCATCGAGGCCGAGGCGGCGATGCTGGGCCAGCCGATCTCGATGCTGATCCCGGAGGTGGTCGGCGTGCGCCTGAACGGACGGCTGAAGGAGGGTGCGACCGCCACCGACCTGGTGCTGACGGTGACCGAGGCGCTGCGCAAACTGGGCGTGGTCAACAAGTTCGTCGAGTATTTCGGTCCCGGCCTGGACGGTCTCGGCCTCGCCGACCGGGCGACGCTGGCCAACATGGCGCCGGAATACGGCGCCACCTGCGGCATCTTCCCGATCGATGCGGAGACGATCCGCTACCTACGCTTCACCGGCCGCGCCGACGACCGCGTCGCCTTGGTCGAGGCCTATGCCAAGGCCCAGGGCATGTGGCGCGAGCCCGGCGATCCGGAGCCGGTGTTCACCACCGTGCTGGACATCGACCTCGCCGCGGTCGAGCCGTCGCTGGCCGGCCCGAAGCGGCCGCAGGACCGGGTGCTGCTGTCGTCGATGGTCGCCTCGGCCGACGCCGCGATCCTGGAGTCGCATGCCGGCGCCGGCGGCGGCGCCAAGTCGGACATGGTGGAGGAGGGCGGGCCGTTGGCCGGCACCCGCCACAAGAGCCACGCGGTCGCCGGCGCCGACTACATGCTCAGCGACGGCGACGTGGTGATCGCCGCGATCACCAGCTGCACCAACACCTCGAACCCGTCGGTGCTGGTCGCGGCCGGCCTGCTGGCGAAGAACGCGGTCGAGCGTGGGCTGAAGCGCAAGCCCTGGGTGAAGACCTCGCTGGCGCCGGGCAGCCAGGTGGTCACCGACTACCTGCAGGCGGCCGGCCTGCAGGAATATCTCGACCAGCTCGGCTTCGACCTGGTCGGCTATGGCTGCACCACCTGCATCGGCAATTCCGGGCCGCTGCCGGAGCCGATCCATCAGGCGATCGAGGCCGGCGACCTGTCGGTCGGCGCGGTGCTCTCGGGCAACCGCAATTTCGAGGGCCGCGTGCACCCGCTGACCAAGCTGAACTACTTGGCGTCGCCGCCGCTGGTGGTGGCCTATGCGCTGGCCGGGTCGCTGAAGGTCGACCTGAGCAAGGATCCGATCGGCGAGGACCTCGACGCCAAGCCGGTCTACCTGCGCGACATCTGGCCGTCGAACAAGGAAATCCGCGATACCATCGACCGGGTGCTGACGCCGGCGATGTTCCGCAACCGCTATGCCGACGTCTTCGAGGGCGACGCCCATTGGCAGGGCATCAAGACCTCCGGCGGGCTGACCTACGAGTGGGACGACGGCTCGACCTACGTCCGCTATCCGCCGTTCTTCGCCGACATCGCCAGCGGCCCGGCGCCGGTGGGCGACATCGTCGGCGCGCGTCCGCTGGCGCTGCTGGCCGACAGCGTGACCACCGATCACATATCGCCGGCCGGCTCGATCAAGAAGGACAGCCCGGCCGGCGAATATCTGATCGGCCACCAGGTCCGTCCGGCCGATTTCAACTCCTACGGGTCGCGCCGCGGCAATCACGAAGTGATGATGCGCGGCACCTTCGCGAACATCCGCATCCGCAACGAGATGGCGCCGGGCACGGTCGGCGGAGTCACCCGCCACATGCCCAGCGGCGACGCCATGTCGATCTACGACGCGGCGATGCGCTATGCCGACGAGGGCGTGCCGCTGGTGGTGGTGGCCGGCAAGGAGTACGGCACCGGCTCGTCGCGCGACTGGGCGGCCAAGGGCACCATGCTGCTGGGCGTCAAGGCGGTGATCGTGGAGAGCTTCGAGCGCATCCACCGCTCCAACCTGGTCGGCATGGGCGTGCTGCCGCTGCAGTTCAAGGACGGCGTCTCGCGCAGCTCGCTCGGCCTCGATGGCAGCGAGACCTTCGATCTGACCGGGCTGGCCGCCGGCATCGCGCCGCGGATGAACGTCGCCTGCACCGTTCGCTACGCCGACGGCCGCAGCCAGACCGTCGACCTGCTGTGCCGGATCGATACGCTGGACGAGGTCGAGTACTACAAGGCCGGCGGCATCCTGCACTATGTGCTGCGCCGGCTGATCGCCGGCGAGGCCGCCTAGGCCGGCGCGGCGGCGGCCGGTCAATCGCCGTCGCGCGCCACCATCGCCGCGGCGACGGCCCGGTCCGCCGGGTCGTCGCTCGCCTCCAGCGCCGCGATGACGCCGCGGCGGTCGTCCGGCGCGCGGTTCTGGCTCAGCTTCCAGTTGCCGTCCAGCCGCTCGATCCGCAGCTCCAGCCCGACGATGCCCTTCAGCATGCCGGCGACGAAGTCGGCCGGCGCGTCGTCGACCGACCACGGCGCGGCGAAGCGCCGCTCGCGGGCAGCGGTCAGCCGTTCGACGATGTCGCGCAGACGGGCCGGGTCGTCGATGCGGGCCAGCGTGCCGTGGGCGTGAACCGCGACGTAGTTCCAGGTCGGCACTACCCGGCCGTGCGCCCGCTTCGACGGGTACCACGACGGCGACACATAGGCCTGCGGGCCCTGGAAGACGGCCAGGGCGTGCAGGCTGTCGCGCCCATCGGCCAGCATCGGGTTGGCGCGGGCCAGATGCCCGATCAGGCTGCCCAGTGGCGCCGGTTCGGGCGACAGCAGCATCGGCAGGTGCGAGGCCTCGATGCCGCCGTCGCCGGCGGCAACCAGCGTCGCGAAGGGGTGGCGCGCGATCAGGTCGTGCAATATCTCGACCCGTTCCTCGCGGAACAGCGGCGGCTGGTGCATCGGCGGACGGTCCTTTGGCGTGGCGGCGGACCGGTGTAGTATCGCCGATCATGACTCACAGTCGACGGCATTTCCTGGCGACCGGCGCGGCCGGGCTGGCTGCGGCGGCGCTGCCGCTGTCGGCCGCGCGCGCGGTCAACTGGGCGACGGTGCCCTTCATGGCGGGCGACGGCCGCGAGGTCAGCCTGGCCGACTTCATCGGCAGGCCGATCGTGCTCAACTTCTGGGCGACGTGGTGCGTGCCGTGCCGCAGCGAGATGCCGAGCCTCGATGCCCTGCAGGCCAGCGTGGGCGAGGCGGCCTTCGTGGTGCCGGTCTCGGTCGACCAGGGCGGCATGGCGATCATCGAGCAGTTCTATGCCCAGTACGAGCTGAGCCACCTCGGCCGTTACCACGACCACCAGGGCGCGCTGGCCGAGGCCTTCGGCGTCACCGCCTATCCGACCAGCTACCTGATCAACAGCCGCGGCGTCGTCGCCGGGACCTATGCCCGCCCGTACGACTGGAACTCGACGGTCGCGAAGATGGCCGTGATGGCGCTGGCCCGGGGCTGACCGGCGCGCCCCGCGCCACCCGATGCGCGCCTTCGCCCGCCTGCTCGACTCGCTCAGCTTCATGCCGTCGCGCAACGGCAAGCTGCGGCTGCTGTCGTCCTACCTGGCGGCGATCGACGATGCGGACGACCGGCTCGACCGCGGCTGGGCGATGGCGGCGCTGACCGGCGACCTCAGGCTGTCCGCGGCCAAGCCGGCGATGATCCGCGCCCTCGTCGCCGAGCGGACCGACCCGGTCCTGTTCGGCTGGTCCTACGACTATGTCGGCGACTTGGCCGAGACGGTGGCGCTGATCTGGCCGTCGGCCGCGACCGCCCAGGCGCCGCCACGCCTGGCCGCGGTGATCGCGGCGCTCGAAACGACGCCGAAGGCACGGCTGCCGGCGCTGGTCGCCGGCTGGCTCGACGCCATGGATGCGACCGGGCGCTGGGCGCTGCTGAAGCTGATCACCGGCGGGCTCAGGGTCGGCGTCTCCGCCCGGCTGGCCAAGACCGCGCTGGCCGCCGCCCACGACCGGCCGGTGGAGGCGATCGAGGAGCTGTGGCACGCGCACAGGCCGCCCTACGCGCCGGTCTTCGCCTGGCTGGCCGGCGAGCGGCCGCAACCGGACGTCTCGGCGACGGCGGCGTTCCGCCCGATGATGCTGGCCAACCCGCTCGACGAGGCCGCCGACCTGGCGAGGCTGGATCCGGCCGACTACTGGGCGGAGTGGAAGTGGGACGGCATCCGGGTGCAGCTCGTCCGCCGCGGCGGCGAGACCCGGCTGTATTCGCGCACCGGCGACGACATCGCCGCCGCCTTTCCCGACGTGGTGGCCGCCCTGGAGGAGGACGCGGTGCTCGACGGCGAGCTGCTGGTCGGCACGCCGGCGGCCGGCGGCTGGGCGGTCGGCTCGTTCAACGCCCTGCAGCAGCGGCTGAACCGCAAGCAGGTCGGCCCGAAGCTGCTGCGCGAGGCGCCGGCCTTCGTGCGGCTCTACGACATGCTGGCCGACGGTGCCAGCGACCTGCGCGGCGCGCCGCTGGCGCAGCGCCGCGGCCGGCTGGAGGCATGGCACGGCCGCGCCATCCGCCCGCGCTTCGACCTGTCGCCGCTGATCCCGTTCGCCAGCTGGGACGAGCTTGCCGCCATCCGCGCCGGCGCCCGCGACAACGGCATCGAGGGGCTGATGCTGAAGCGGCACGACGCGCCCTATGTCGCCGGCCGGCCGAAGGGACCCTGGTTCAAGTGGAAACGCGACGCGCTGACGGCCGACACGGTGCTGATGTATGCGCAGCGCGGCCACGGCAAGCGCTCGTCCTTCTATTCCGACTACACCTTCGGCTGCTGGCGCACCGGCGAAGACGGCGCGCCGGAACTGGTGCCGGTCGGCAAGGCCTATTTCGGCTTCACCGACGACGAGCTGCGGCTGCTCGACAAATGGGTGCGCGACCACACCACCGCCCGCTTCGGGCCGGTGCGCGAGGTCGCGCCGGGCCTGGTGCTGGAGGTGGCGTTCGACAGCGTCCACGCCTCGCCGCGCCACAAGTCCGGCCTGGCCATGCGCTTCCCGCGCGTCCATCGCATCCGCTGGGACAAGCCGGCCGCCGAGGCGGACTGGGTCGACGCCTTGCTCGCCCTGCGGACATGACCCTATTCTGACCCGACCTGGCTGCTGATGGGGGGATGCGATGTTCGACCCCGACCGTTTCATCGAGTCGTGCAAGGCGGCCGTTGGCGACGGCCAGGCCGCGGTCCGCGAGGTCCTGGCCGAGGCCCTGTCCGATCCCGCTGCCGTCGCCCGGTCGCTGGGCGAGCCGAAGAACGCAGGCATCGTGCCGCTGTGTCGGGCCGACGACCTGACCATCATCAACTTCGCCTGGGCGCCCTACATGTCGCTGATGCCGCATAACCACCACATGTTCGCGCTGATCGGCATCTATCATGGCCGCGAGGACAACGTGTTCTGGCGCCGCACCGCCGGCGGGATCGAGGCGGCGGGCGCGGATTCCCTGGGCACGGGCGACATCGCGACGCTGGGCCACAATATCATCCACTCGGTGACCAACCCGATCGGCAAGATGACCACCGCGCTGCACGTCTATGGCGGCGACTTCTTCGCGCCGCCGGTCCCGCGCAGCGAATGGGACCACGAGACGCTGGTCGAGCGGCCGTGGGACATCGATCACGCGCGCGCGGTGTTCCGCGACGCCGAGGCGCGGTTCCGGGCGGTTCCGGCCGCCATATAGCGCCTTCGCCCGCGCGGGCCCGCGGCGCGCCGGCCGGACCGCGCGCGATGGCCGGTGCGTTCGTGCCGGTTGCCTGCCGTCGTCGCATCTGGCTCAATCCGGGCCGGAGCGGAAGGAGAACGGCATGGGCTACGAGCAGCTGGAACGGCGCTTCCAGGAGGTGGTGACAACGCACGAGGCGTTGCGTGCGGGATCGAAACCGGTCAGCGACGCGGCGGCGAACAAGGTGATCGACCACCTCGACGTGCACTGCGCGAAGTTCATCGGCGCTGCGCCGTTCGTCGTCATCGGCACGCGCGGCCGCAACGGCTGGGTCGACGTGTCGCCGAAGGGCGACCCGGCCGGCTTCGTCCGGCTGCTGGACCCGCACACGCTGGCGATCCCCGACCGGCTCGGCAACAACCGTCACGACACCCTGCACAACCTGATCGACGATCCGCAGATCGGGCTGATCTTCCTGGTGCCGCAGCGCACGGAGACGCTGCGGGTCAGCGGCCGGGCGCGGATCGTGCGCGACGAGGCGCTGTGCCAGTCGATGGCGATGAACGGCAAGGCGCCGAAGCTGGCCATCGTGGTCGCGGTCGAGCGTGTGCTCTACCACTGCGGCAAGTGCATGATCCGCTCCAGCCTGTGGCAGCAGCCGCAATGGCCGGCGGTCGACCACCTGTCCAGCCTGGCCGAGGCGGTGCGCGACCACGCCAAGCTGGCGCCGCCGGTGCCGGAGATCGAGCGCTACATCGACCAGGAGTACCGCAGCGAACTCTACTGAGGCGGGGCGCCGCAGGCGCCCCGCCCGGCCTACTGCGCCGCGATCGCCGTGCGCTCGTCGACCACCTGGTCGGCCAGCCGACCGGTCAGTTCGGCCATGTGATCGAAGCTGAAGCGGAAGGTGCCGGAACCCTGGGTCACCGACCGGAGCTCGATGATCAGGTCGCGCAGTTCGGCCTGCGGCATCATGCACTCGACCGTGTCCCAGCCAGCCCAGCCCTGCTTGGCGTCGAAGCCCAGGATCTGGCCGCGCTTGCCGGTGATCAGGTTGTTGATCTTGCTGGTGTGGTCCGACGGCACGTCGATCGAGACCTTGTAGATCGGCTCCAGCAGCACCGGGCTGGCGTTCGGCATCGCCTCGCGCATCGCCAGCTGGCCGGCGGCGCGGAAGGCCTGGTCGGAGCTGTCGACCGTGTGGAACTGGCCGTCGTAGAGCCGCACCGCGATGTCGACCACCGGGAAGCCGAGCGGCCCGCGCGAGAGATACTCCTTCACCCCGTGTTCGACCGACGGGATGAACTGGCGCGGGATGGCGCCGCCGGTGATCTCGTCGAGGAACTGGAAGCCTTCGCCGCGCGCCACCGGCTTGACCTCGATGTGCACGTCGCCGAACTGGCCGTGGCCGCCGCTCTGCTTCTTGTGCCGGGCATGCTGCTGCACCGCCTTGCGGATGGTCTCCTGATAGGCGACCTGCGGCCGCGAGCGGGAGACGGCGACATTGAAGCGGTGGGCGAGGCGGTCGGCGGCGACCGCCAGATGCACGTCGCCCTGGCCCCACAGCACCATCTCGTGGGTCCCGGCATTGTGCTCGACCTGCAGCGCCGGGTCCTCCTCGATCAGCTTGTGGATCGCGCCGCTGAGCTTGACCTCGTCGCCGCGGTTCTCGGTGACGATGGCGCTGGCGAACACCGGCGGGATCGCCGCCGGCCACTCGACGCCGGCCGCCTTGCCCGACGGGCTCAGCGCCGCGCCGGTCTGCACCTTGTCCATGCGGCCGATCGCGACGACTGCGCCCTCGGGCGCCTCGCCGATCTTGTCGTGCTTGCCGCCGAACAGGCTGAACAGGCCGCTGGCCCGCTCGTCGCCCAGCGTGGTGCCGTCCTTCAGCGCGCCGCGCCAGATGCGGGCATAGGACAGCTTGCCGGTGTGGCCGGCGTAGATGGTCTTGAACACCTGGGCCAGCAGCTCGCCGCCGTCCTCGATGCCGTAGCGGGCGCGGGTGTGCTCGACCCCCGGCGTCTCGTGGCGCAGCGCCTTCAGCAGCCGGCGCACCCCGCCGTCGTGCTCCGCCGAGCCGAGGAACACCGGAACCAGCCGGTCCTCGCGCAGGTTGGCGGCCAGGTTCTTGTAGACCGCCGACTTGTCCGGCTCGATATCCTCCAGCAACTGCTCGAGCAGGCTGTCGTCGAAGTCGGCGACCGTCTCCAGCAGCTCCTGCCGCGCCTCGTGCTCGCGGTCCTGCACCGCCGGCGGCAGCTCGATCAGCGCCGACGCCTCGCCGTGGCGGTACTGGTAGGCCCGCTCGCTGACCAGGTCGACATAGCCGGTGACCTTGTCGCTCTCGCGGATCGGCACCTGGCGCAGGACCAGCGGCTGCTTCGAGACCGCCTGCAGCGCCTCCATCATGTCGCGCACGCGCACGTTGGCGCTGTCCATCTTGTTGATGAACAGCATGTGCGGGATGTCATACTCGTCGAGATAGTGGAACAGTGGGGCGAGAGCGGAGACGCGCTCGATCGCCGGCTCGCAGACCACCACCGCCACGTCCGCCACCAGCAGCGCGTTGCGCGTTTCCTGGGTGAACTCGAACGATCCCGGGCAGTCGATGAACGACCAGCGGTCGTCCAGGAACCTGGCGTCGGCGACGCTGACCTCGGTCGACATCGAGCGGGCCCGCGCCTCGGCGCTGGAGTCGCCCACCGTATTGCCGTCGGCCGTCTTGCCCTTGCGCTGGATCGCGCCGCAGGCATGCAGCATCGCCTCGAGCAGTGTCGTCTTGCCGGACAGATAGGGACCGACCAGGGCCGCGCATCTCGGCGCGGCAGAGCCCTCTCTTGTCATCGCCGCCTCCCTCTCGTTGGGGGTTGTCGAGGCGGTCGCGCGGTGCGCCGGGTCTGTGCCGGCGCCGTGGATCGCACGCCGTTCCTCCCATGGCGACGATGGTTCCATGACAGCGGACGGCAGGGCAAGAGGAAAGCGGCTCAGCCGCCGGCCGGTTGCATGCCCTCGGCGCCCAGCCAGTGCGGGATCCGGTTCCACGGGTGCGGCGCGACGCCGCTGATCGGCGGCAGCTGCACCGGCGCGATCCGGCGCCGCGCGGCCTCCGGCCAGTCGTCGATGGTCATCGGTTCCGGGCCGGCCGGGTCGGTGTCGCCGGTGCGGCGCTCATAGACCTGGCGGATGGTCATGCGCATCGCCGCCGGCAGCGTGCCGTGGTTCGGATGGAACCACAGCGTCAGCAGGCTGCGTTCCGCGTCGCTGTCGTTGGGATGGGTCGCGTGCAACAGACGCGCGTCGCCGAACACGACGTCGCCGGCGGCGACCGGCACGGGAACGGCGTCGTCGCGCGGCTGGTAGAGCGGATCGCCGGGATCTTCGACCCGCGACAGCCGCTCGTCGTGCGCCTGCAGGGCGGCATGCAGCGGGTGGCGCCGGCGGTGGCTGCCGGGAATCACCCGCAGGCAGCCATTCGCGGGCGACGTGTCGGTCAGATAGATCATGACGAAGACCTGGGCGATGGCGGCGGTGTAGGAGATCGGATCGTCCCAGCCCCACCAGTCCTGATGCCAGAACAAAGCCGGGCTGTGCGGCGGCTTGCTGATCAGGTAGCCGCCGCTGTAGCGCGTGTCGGCGAAGCCGAAGCCGGCGAAGGCGGCAAGCAGCGCCGGTGCGCCGATCACCTCGGCGAATTCGGGGTGCTCGGCCAGCTGGACCAGGCTGCCCTGCGAGCGGTTGCGCGCGCGGTGGGCGTCGTCGATGGTCGGCACGATGCGGGCGGCATGCGCACGCAGCGCCGCAATCAGGTCGGCCGGCAGCAGCCCGCGGGCGACGCAGAATCCGTCGTTGCGCAAGGCCAGCCCGAGGGCGGCGAAGTCTTTGTCAGCCATGGCGGCGGCTCCTCCGTTTCAGACCATGGAACCGGTCTTCGCCGCCTCGCGGCGTACATCCGCCACCAGCGCCTCATGGGTCGGGGTGGCGATACCGTGCGCCTGGCCCAGCCGGACGATGGCGCCTGACAGCCAGTCGAGCTCGATGCGGCCGCCGCGCTCCAGGTCCTGCAGCATCGACGATTTCATCTGGTACGGCATCGCGGCGACGCCGGCCATGGTGGTCTCGAACAGGTCGGCCGGCAGGCGCGGGCACACGGCGCGCCCCACCGCGATGGCCTCCCGCAGTGCGGCCTCGAAGCGCGGACGGTCGCGGTCCAGCACCCCGCCGATCGGCATGCGCATGGCGGTGGTGGCGCCGCTGTGGCAGGCCAGCATGACGAACTTGCGCCAGATATCGACCTCGATATCGGGCGACAGCTCGGCCTGCACCTCCGGCAGGTCGGCGGCGTGGAACAGCGCGGCGATGCGCGGGTCCGGCCGCCGGTCGAGCGGGCCGACGATGAAGCGCGTCATCGGGTTGTTCTGGCGCACAACGCCCGGCTCGGCGATCTCGGCCGGGATCCAGACGGTGCCGCCGCCGGTACGCGCGGCCCCGTAGCGGGCCAGCACCGCCGGTTCGCCGTCGACCCCGTTCTGCATCGAGATCACCACGGTATCGGGCCCGACCATCGGCGCCGCCGCCTCGATCGCCTCGGCCAGCGACCACAGCTTGGTGCAGATCAGCACCGCGTCGCAATGGCCGATGGCGGCAGCGTCGTCGCTGGCGTTCGGATGCGGGACGTGCGCGTCGCCGAGCGGGCTGAGGATGCGCAGCCCGGCGCTGCGCATCGCCGCCAGGTGCGCGCCGCGGGCGAGGAACCACACGGTGGCGCGTCCGGCCGCGGCGATCCTGCCGCCGTAGTATCCGCCGACGCCGCCCGCGCCGATGATGCCGATCTTCATGAGCCCGCCGCTTGCCGCTGCCGATGCGGGCGAGCATAGACGGCCGCCGCGCCGACGGCCACCGGGCCGGTGGCGTCAGGAGGCCAGACGGCTGTTCTTGCGATCCTCGAAGCAGGTCGGCCGCGGCGCCTCATAGGCACTGACGTCGGCCGCCGGCCGGCCGAGGAAGAATCCCTGCGCCAGCGGCACGCCCGCATCGCGCACCACGCGCATCATCTGCTCGGATTCCACCATCTCCGCCACCGTGGCGATGCCCAGCTCCTCGCACATGCCGACGATGGCGCCGAGGAACGCCTTGCCCTTGTGGCTGGTCGCCGCCTCGTGCACCAGGGCGCCGTCGAGCTTGACGATGTCGACGTCGAACGCGCGCAGATACTGGAACGTGGCCGCCCCGGCGCCGAAGTCGTCCAGGCAGATGCGGTGGCCGAGCTCGCGCAGCCGCCCGAGCACGGCCGACACCTTGGTCACCGCCTCGATCCGGGCGGTCTCGGTCACCTCGAACAGCACCTGCTCGCGCACGTCGCCGGCTTCGTCGAGCAGGACCAGCAGGCGCTCGACGAAGGCGCGCGAGCTCAGCGAGCGTCCGGAGAGGTTGACCGCGATGTGATAGCGCATGCCCAGCTTGTTGCTGGTGCGCAGCCAGTCGATCACCTTGCCCGTCATCTTGAGGTCGAACTCGGTGATCAGGCCCAGATCCTCGGCGAAGCGGATGTCGGTGCCGGGCGAAGCCTCGCTGTCGTGCGAGAACCGCGCCAGTGCCTCGAAATGGTGCGGGCGGCCGGTCGCGATGTCGACGATGGGCTGGAAGGCCGGCGAGAACGCGCCCTCGGCGACCGTGGTCCGGAACCGCGCGATCCGGCCGACCGTGGCGCGGGCGACCGTGCCGAGCGAGCGGGCCATGTCGTCGATGTTCAGGTCCTCGTCGTCGGCGTCGAAGGCGTTGATGGCGTGGACCAGCACCCGGGCGATGTCGCGCCGCGACAGGGCGGACGGATCCAGGCCGATCGCCTCCGGCGAGAAATCGGCGTCGGCGATGTCGAGGCCTACGCCGTCGGGATCGATCGAGCGGGAGAATTCGCGCAGCTGCCGGCAGACCGGCGCGATGCTCGCCTCGCCGCTGCGCAGCAGGCCGAAATGATCGGAATCGAACTGGCCGGCGCTGTCGCCGTCCAGCGAACTGGCGCGCAGATAGGCGCCGATCGTCACCATCAGCGCCTTGCGGCTTTCCTCGTCCAGCTTGCGACGCAGCGTTTCCAGGTTGCCGACCTGGACCAGCGTCACCTTCAGGTCCGCATCGCTGTCGCGCGACAGCCGGCGCGCGACGGAATCGGCGAAGCCGTTGGTGTCGAGCAATCCGGTCTCGGGGTTGCGCTGCCGCGGCGGGCCGAGCTGGGCCGTGTCGAGCCGCAGCGCGAGATAGTAGCGGCCGCCCAGCCCGGGCAGGTTGGGCAGGTAATAGCCGGTCGTCTGCAGCGGCGGGGTCGGCCCGTTCTGACCGCCGAGCCGGATCGAGACCGGGCTCATGCGGTTCTGCTCCCGGGCGCTGGACAGCACCGCATTGACCAGCCCGGCATATTCCCGGCTGGCGATCTCGACCAGCCGCCGGCCGGCCAGCGCATCGGGCGCCTGGTGCAAAAGGGCCTTCACCGCGCCGGTGGCGAATACGATCGTCTGCGCGTCGTCCAGCTCCAGCAGGATGTCGGCGACGCAGAAGGAAAAGGCCGCAAACCGGTCGCGCTCGCGCCGCAGCGGCGCCAGCTCCGGGCTGGCGCCGTCGCGCGCCTGCGGAATCACGGCTGGTGAGGTCGCGCTCAAGGTAATGGGTGTTACCTGTTGGCTGAACTGCGAAATGACTATCGCCACAACATACTAACGAATGATCAACGCCCGGTTTGCGCCCGTTAACGCCGAGTATCGCGTTCGCTTCGCCGATGACCTATATGTGGCGCATGCCAAACGACACGCCGCCGACCCCGCTGCCGTTCCCGCGCTTTACGGCGATCGACACCTGGATCTTCGATCTCGACAACACGCTCTATCCCGCGACGACCGACCTGTTCACCCAGGTGCGCGACCGGATGACCCACTACATCGGGGCGCGGTTCGGGCTGGCGTTCGACGAGGCCCGCGCATTGCAGCGGCGTTACTATCTCGAGCACGGCACGACGCTGCGCGGCCTGATGAGCAACGACGGAGTCGACCCGGCGGAGTTTCTGGGCTTCGTCCACGACATCGACCTCGACGGGCTTGCGCCGGCGACCGGACTGCGGGCCGCCCTGGCGCGCCTGCCCGGGCGTCGGCTGATCTATACCAACGCCAGCACCATGCACGCGAAGCGGGTGGCGGAGCGGCTGGGCATCTTCGACCTGTTCGACGCGGTGTTCGACATCGTCGCCGCCGATTTCGAACCGAAGCCGGATCAGGCGGCGTTCGACCGGATGGTCGCCGCCCACGGGGTCGATCCGCGCCGCGCGGCCTTTTTCGAGGATATCGGCCGCAACCTGCAGCCGGCCGCCGCGCGCGGCATGGCGACGGTGCTGGTCCGCGGCAACGACGAGCCGGGTCTCGACGACGGCGATCGCGCGCACATCCATTTCGAGGTCGACGACCTGGCCGAGTGGCTGCACGCGCTGGTCGATGGGATGGGCGGCGGGGCGAGGGCGCTGCCGGCCTGAGGCACGCCGGTCGGGTTCAGTCGGCGAGCAGCCAGATCGCGGCGGCCACCGCGGCCAGTGCGCCCCAGGCGATGAAGACCGCCGCCGCGGCCAGCCAGCCGGCCCGCTGGCGTGCGGGCTGCGCGGGCGGGCCCTGCGTTGCGGCGGTGCGGTCGCTCCATCGGTTTGCCGGCGCCGCGAAGATGTTGGGGGCATCGTGCATGATGCCAGATGAGCCGACGTCGATTGCCAAATCATTAAGGCGCGGCGCCAGCGGCTTGCCGATTTCCCGATTGCGCCCCGACGTTCCGATGCGCTATCGGCGCCGGGCCGGCCGGCGGCAACGACCGGAGGCGGGCACCGATCAGGGGAGGAGACGACGATGAGCGAAGAACGGTCCGGCGAATTCGCCGGCAAGGTCGCGGTGGTGACGGGCGGCACCAGCGGGTCCGGCGAGGCGACGGCGCGGCTGATCGCGGCGCGCGGCGCGGCTGGCGTGACGATCTGCGGCCGCGACGCGGCACGCGGCGAGGCGGTGGCCGCCGACATCGGCGCCGGCGGCTGTCCCGCGCTGTTCGTGCAGGCGGAACTGGCCGATGTCGACGCCTGTTTCCACGTGATCGACGAGACCGAGCGGCGCTTCGGGCGTCTGGACGCGCTGGTCAACGTCGCCGGCCTGTCGACCCGCGGCTCGGTGGAGAACACGACGCCGGAGGTCTGGGACAGCCTGTTCGCCGTCAACGTGCGGGCGCCGTTCTTCCTCGCCCAGCGCGCGGTCGGCGTGATGCGCAAGCACAAGATCGCGGGGGCGATCGCCACCGTCGGCTCGATCGTCGCCTATGGCGGCCCGCCGTTCCTGACGCCCTATGCCACCACCAAAGGCGCGCTGATGACGCTGACCCGCAACCTGGCCAACAGCCTGAAGCGCGACCGCATCCGGGTGAACATGCTCAACATCGGCTGGACCAATACCCCGTGGGAGCATGTGGTGCAGACCACGGTGCACAACCGCGGCGAGAACTGGCTGGAGGAGGCGGCGAAGGTGCAGCCGTTCGGCCGGCTGATCGAGCCGGACGACGTCGCCCGCGCGCTCGCCTTCATGGTGTCCGACGAGTCCGGCCTGATGACCGGGGCGATCATCGAATACGACCAGACTGTGATCGGCACCGCCGACGAGAACCCGGGCATGTGAGCGGGCGCGGCCGCGCGATGTCGATGGACAACCTCGCCGCGATGGCGGTCTTCGCCAAGGTGGTGGAAGCCAACGGCTTCAGCGCGGCCGCCCGCGACCTCGGCCTGTCGAAGTCGGCCGTCAGCAAGCACGTCAGCCGGCTGGAGGACAGGCTGGGCGCCCGGCTGCTGAACCGGACCACGCGCCGGCTGGCACTGACCGAGATCGGCGAGGCGTTCTACGAGCGCTGCACCCGGCTGGTGGCCGAGGCCGAGGAGGCCGAGCTCGCGGTCACCCGGATGAGCGCGGAGCCGAGCGGCATGCTGCGGGTCAACATGCCGTTCAGCTTCGGCAGCCTGCATGTGGTGCCGAGCCTGTGCGGCTTCATGGGCGCCTATCCGCGGGTCAACGTGCAGGTGACGCTGGACGACCGCTATGCAGACCTGGTCGCCGACGGCTACGACCTCGCCATCCGCATCGGCGAGCTCGACGATTCCAGCCTGATCGCGCGCCGGCTGGCAATCACGCGGCCGAAGCTGGTGGCGTCGCCGGCCTATTGGGCCAGACACGGAGTGCCGCGGGTACCGGCCGACCTCTCCGCCCACGAGTGCCTCGTCTACACCTATCTGCGCCGTGGACCGCTGTGGCGGTTCGGCGACCAGGCTGTGCGCATCGCCGGCCGGCTGCAGGCCAACAACGGCGACGTGTTGCGGCAGGCCGCGCTGGCCGGCCACGGGGTCGCGCTGCTGCCCAGCTTCATCGTCTGGCGCGACCTGCACGAAGGGCGGCTGGTGCCGGCGCTGGAGGCCTATTGCGAGGACCCGCTCGGCATCTATGCGATCTACCCGCACAGCCGGCACCTGTCCGCCAAGGTGCGGGCGTTCATCGACTTCCTGGCCGCGCGTTTCGGCGAACGGCCCTATTGGGAGGAGGTGACGCCGGAGGCCGGCAGGTCATGCCCGGGCGGGTAGGGGGAGACGCCGAACACCGAGGCATGGCCGTGCAGGATGCCGACGTAGAGCAGCACCGCGACGGCGAGCCGCAGCGCATCGGCCCAGCCGGCGCGCAGCCGGTTGCGGCCGGCCAGGGTCGCCGCCAGCGGCAGCAGCGAGGTGCGTTCGGCCAACGCCGCGAAATCGAAGGCGGGGTCCGCCCGCTTCTTGGCATCGATGCCCGCCATGCCGGCGAGCGACAGCACCGCCATGCCGCCGAACAGGAACAGCGAGGCCAGGTCGCCGTTGGCGGCCAGATGGCCGAGCGCCCACAGCGTCACGCCCCACAGCATCGGGTGGCGGGTGACCGCGGTGGTCAGCGGCAGGGCGTCGCCGGCCGGGATTGCCGCGGCCGCGCCGCCGATCGCGGTCGGGTTGCGGGTCGACAGCGCGCCGACCACCAGCCACAGCGCGACCGGCATCAGCACGACCGGCAGCCAGGCGAGCGCGGGCACGGTCCACAGCGGCACATAGGGTGCGTCGCGATAGGCGAGGGCCGTCAGCACCAGCGTCACGGTCGATTGCAGCGCATAGAGTCCGCGGAACGGTCCGGTGCCGAGACGGGCGACAAGGCGCGCGCGAATCGCCGGCAGCGCCAGGACGAGATGCAGCCCGACGAAGGCGGCCACCGCCGCCAGCAGAAGCAGAATGTGCGGATCGTCCATGGTCTCGCCGCCGGCCTGTTGCGCCGACCCAGACCCTAAGCTAAGGCTGGCCGATGTCCAGGCCAGACCAGCAGCCGCCGAAGCGCCGCAACGTGTCCGACGCGGCGATCGAGGCCGAAATCCTCGCCCTTGCCGGTGCCTGCGCGGCCGGCGGCTCGATCGCGCCCAACGACGCTGCGCGCGCGCTGGCGCCGGAGCAATGGCAGGCGCTGATGGGCCGCGTCCGCCTCGCCGCGGTCCGGCTGGCCAAGGCCGGGCGGATCGAGATCCTGCGCAAGGGCCGACCGGCCGATCCCGAGGCGTTCAAGGGTGTCTATCGCCTGCGCCTGGCCGCGCCGTCGCCGGCCGGCGCTGCGGGCGACCGCGCGGACGGCTGATGCCCGAGCTGCTGTTCCATTCGGCGATCGACGCGGCCGGGCCCTGGCGCGAAAAGCTGGCGCGGATGGCGCCGGACATCCGCCTGCGCGTCTGGCCGGACGACGTCGACGATCCCGCCGCCATCGATTGCGCGCTGGTGTGGAACCCGCCGCCGGGTCTGCTCGCCTCGCTGCCAAACCTGCGCCTGATCCAGTCGCTCGGCGCTGGCGTCGACGGGCTGCTGTCGGACCCGCGGCTGCCGGATCACGTGCCGGTGGCACGCCTGGTCGACGGCCTGCTGACCCAGTGCATGACCGAATATGTCGCGCTGCACGTGCTCTATCACCATCGGCTGATGCCGATGTTCGCCCGCCAGCAGGCGGCCGGCATCTGGCGCGAGGAGATCGCCCCGCCGGCGCAGGAGCGCTCCGTTGGGCTGATGGGCCTGGGCGAACTCGGCACCGCGGCGGCGAAAGGACTGGTCGGCCTCGGCTTCCGCGTGCTCGGCTGGAGCCGCAGCCCGCACGCGATCGACGGCGTCGCCGGCTTCCACGGGCCGGACGGCTTGGCCGCGATGCTGCCGCAATGCGCGATCCTGGTCTGCCTGCTGCCGCTGACGCCGGAAACCGAGGACATCCTCGACCGGCGCCTGTTCGACCGGCTGCCGCGCGGCGCCGCGCTGATCAACTGCGCCCGCGGTCGTCACCTGGTCGAGGCCGACCTGCTCGCCGCGCTGGACGACGGCCGGCTTTCGGGCGCGTCGCTCGACGTGTTCCGCCAGGAACCGCTGCCGGCCGGCCACCCGTTCTGGACGCGCGGCGACCTCGTGATCACGCCGCACATGGCCAGCATGGCCAACCCGGACAGTGCGGCCTCGCTGCTGGTCGAGAACATTCGCCGGGTGTGGGCCGGCCGGGAGCCGCGCTATCGCGTCGATCCACGGCGCGGCTACTGATCCGCCGGCGCGGCGTGCGGTCACGCCATCGTGTCTCGGAAGTGTATAGCAGAAGAGTCTGCAGCGCTTATTTCCGAATAGTCATAAACGACTCTCAATAAACAGACGAAGCACCGGGTGCTTATGAAACTGTGATCGGCATCACTTTGTTGGCGGTCGGGTTTTCCTGCGTGCGCGCGAAGCCAGGGGGCGAAATGCTGCACATCGACTATTCGGGGTTGAATGCCACGCCTGCGATGATCGTCAAGTTCCTCGAAGACAACGTCGTGATGCCGACCGCGGAAATCAACGTCGCGCGGAATCCCGGCCAGCCGGAGTATCTGGAGTTCCGCGAGGTCGACTTTCCGAAGGGCCGGATGGGTGGCACAGCTTCGGCGACCGACTGCCGGGTGCTGGCGCTGGGCCGCTCCGCGCATTCCGATCCGAACAAGGCGCTGCTCAGCTATGTCTGCGAATATTCGGAAGGGGCCGCCAGGTTCGTGGCCTTGGGCAAGGGCGCCGGCTTCTGCTTCACCTGCACGATGAACGGCTGCACCTTCGGGATCGGATCGAAGGCGCCCGACGGGACCGTGCTGGTTGCGCATGCCAATGCCAAGGGCCAGTTCTCCGGCGCGGTCGACGCGTTCGAAAAGCGCGTCGGACGCGGCATCAGCCAGGTCGAGCGAAGCGAGCTCCAGTCGGCGCACCAGGTCTCGATGCTGACCGGCGCCTATGCGTCGCTCGGATTCCAGGGTTCCGTCGGCTTTCTCGACCCGGGGGCCTATCGCGGCGGCGGCGTTTGCAACGCGACCACGGTCGGCTATCGCTGCGGCAACGAGTGGAACTTCGCCTTCCAGTCGCTGCGAACCAGCAGCGGCGTCACCTCGATCGTCGGGGTGTTCCCCGTCGTCACCAACGCGGTGCGGATCGGATGAGGCGCCGGCCGGCGCGCCGCCGGCCTATTCCAGCGGCGCCCCTTCGAGGAAAAGCACCGCCAGTTCGCCCCGCGGGGTGAAGTCGGCGATGGTCGCCTCCAGCGTGGTCGGGCCGGTCTCGGCCAGGCCGGCGACGCAGGCCGCGGCCATCCAGTCCGCCGCGCCCTTGTCGATGGTCAGGTGGAAGCTGCCGATCGGCCCTGCCCAGTTGTTCGCCGTGGTGACGATGTAGTCCACCGTCCAGGCACGCAGATAGCCGGTGCCGGCCCGCGCGGCCGCCTGCTGCAGCAGGTTCGCATCCAGGCAAAAGCGGTCCCAGGCCTCGTCGTCGCCCTTCATGATCGTCTCGGCATCGACCGCGCCGAACAGGGCACCGCCGGCGATCGGCCGATAGCTGTGCTCGATCACGACATCGCTGTTCGCGGGGAAGTGCTGCGGCCAGTAGTAGATGGTCTGGAAGGTCCAGGTCGGGAAGGCGGTGACGGTGCCGCCATAGTCGTCGAACTGGGCGATGCCTTCGGCCTGCAGCGTCGCCCGGTCGGCCGGCGGCAGCGCCGCCAGGCGGTCGAGCATGGCGACGTCGAAGCCCGTGGTCGGCAGGTCGAATTCGGCCAGGCGTGCGGTGACGTCGTGGCCGATCACCGTCGCCCGCGACTCCGACATCGGCTCGACCGGCTGCCCGTCCACGCTGACGGAAAAGCCGATGTAGTTGTCGGATTCGGTGCCCAGCATGCCGAAGTCGGTCTCGTACATCTGCGAGAGGTCGATCGGCGGCAGCGGGAAGGCGACCAGCGTGTCGAAGTCGGCCGCGGTCTGGTTGTGGAACACATAGCGGACCGTGACCCGGTCGGGTGCGATGGTCAGGTCCTCGCGTTCGAGGCTGACCGCGCTGTTCGGCACCAGCTGCAGGCCGCCGGCGCCGATCGACGCCGAGGAATCGTTCGCCCGTGCGGGCAGGGCGGCAGCGATCAACGCACTGCCGAAAGCGACGACAGAGACGCGAGGCATCGGGTTCCAGACCTCCAGAAGTCCGACCCGGACGGGTCAGAGCCAATCCACCACGCTGGCGAGCGGTTTGCGCGCGATGTCGGGCACCGTCGCGCCTTCCGCCGGGTAGCCGGCGACCAGCAGCAGATAGGGCCGCTCGTTGTCCGGCCGTCCGAGGATCGCATTGAGGAAGCTCATCGGACTCGGCGTGTGGGTCAGGGTCGCCAGCCCCGCCCGGTGCAGCGCGGCGATCAGAAGGCCCGTGGCGATCCCGACCGACTCGCTGACGTAATAGTGCTTCACCCGCCGCCCGTCGGGCAATCGGCCGTAGCGTTCGGCGAAGATGGCGATCAGGTACGGGGCGACTTCGAGGAACGGCTTGCGCCAGTCGGTGCCGAGCGGGGCGAGTGCATCGAGCCACTCCTGCGGCGCACGCTCTTCATAAAACGCGCGCTCCTCCTCCTCCGCCGCCGTGCGGATGCGCGCCTTGACGGCCGGATCGCTCACCGCCACGAAGTGCCAGGGCTGCATATTGGCGCCGGACGGCGCCGAGGCCGCCGCTGCAAGCGCCGCCTCGATCGCTTCCCGCGGCGGCGGCGTCGGATCGAAGTCGCGAACGGTGCGCCGGGTCGCCATCGCCGTCGCGAAATCGCGCGCCGCGGCGACGGCGTCGGCCGGTTCCAGCCGTGCAAGGGCCAGCGGCACCATGCGCGGTGCCGGATGCGGGTCCGCCACGGCTATTGCGACGGCATGCCGCCGACGGCGTTGGTGCTGTCCACCGGGCTCTCCGTGCCGTCGGTGCCGTCCGGCAGGGAGCTGCCGTCCGCCAGCGCGGCGATGTAGGACTGGACGTCGACATAGGCCTCGCTGCCGACCTCCAGCGTGTCGAGCAGCCGCTGCCAATACTGGCGCGCGCCGGGGAAGTCGCGCTGCTGCGCGGCGGCGAGGCCGAGCAGCCACAGCGCGTCGGGATGGGTCGGATCCTGCTCGATCACATGGGTCAGGGCGGCCACCGCCTCGGTCGGCACCGGCGCGTCGACCGGCCGGTCCTGCAGCAGCATCCGCACATAGGCGATCTGCGCATCGACGCGGGTCGGACCATAGCGGCTCGCGTTCGCCAGCGCGTTCTCCGCCTCGCCGATCTGGCCCAGGTTGACATAGGAGCGGGCCAGCATCATCCAGCCGTCGACGTCCTGCGGGTCGTCCTGCAGACGCGCGGCCAGCCCGGCGACCATCTCGCCGATGCGGCGGCTCTGCTCCTCCGCCGACAGCGCCATCATGTCGTCGATCTGCTGCTGCGAGGGTCCCGGCGCCACGGTGGCACCGGTGCCCTGGACCGACGACCGCTCGGCCGGCATCGGCGCCGCCGCGACGGCAGCCGGCGGGGCGGGCGGCGGGGCAGGCGGCTCCTGCGCCTCCGCCGCAAGTTCGGCCTGGGCCGCCTCGGTGGTCGCCGGCTCCGCGTCCGCCATGCGGGTCTCGCCGATACCGTCGCTGTCCGCAGCGGCATCGGCATCGGCAGCCTCGCCGGAGGCCTCTTCGTCGCGGGTGTCGCCGAGGGCCAGTCGGGTGGCGTCGGCACCCAGCACCTGCTCGGCCTCCGCGATACGGGCGTTGACCGCCTCCATCCATGGCGCATCCGGCAGCGATTCCGAGGCCAACCGCTGCCATCCGGCCAGGGCGGCGGCCGCGTCTCCGCGCTGCAGGTCCGCCAGCGCGAGGTAATACTGGGCACGCGGGTCGTCGGGCACCTGATCGAGCGTGGCGCGGAACGCCGCGACCGCCGGCTCGGTGACCTGGCCGCCGGCCTGCATCACCAGGATCTCGCCATAGGCGGCGCTGAGGTCGGCCTGGCCCGGCGCCAGCGCCACCGCATGGGCATAGGCGTCGGCGGCCTCGTCCAGCCGGTCGAGGCCTGCATAGGCACGGCCGAGCAGCACCCAGGACCGCAGGTCGTCGGGGTCGCGTTCGACCGCAAGCGTCATCTCGCTGATCAGCGCCTCGGCGGTGTGGCGCGCCTGTTCGATGTCGGCCACGTCCTTGCGGCCGGCGATCGGCTGGTCGGGCATGCCCGGCTGGCCGACGCCGAGATAGACGGCGACGGCGGCGACCGGCGCCGCCAGCGCGATCGTCGCCGCCCAGCCCCGCGCCCGGCGCGCGCGCTGCGGCTTCGCCTCCGCGCTGTCGGCGCCGTCGGCCGCCTGCAGCAGCCGGCGTGCGATCGCGCTGCGCATGGTCTCGGCCTCGCCGGCGCTGACCTGGCCGCGCGCGACGTCGTCGTCGATCTGCTTCAGCTGGCTGCGGTAGAGCCGTTGCGCGGATGCGTCGCGGCCGCCGAGACGGGCGGTGCGGCCAAGCAGCGGCGGCAACAGCGCGAACAGCACGAAGCCGGTGACGATCACCGCGACGGCCCAGAACAGCACGGCGTCGGTCATGCGCGCTGCTCCCTGTCGTCGGAGTCCATCAACTCGGCCAGTCGCAGCCGCTCGGCGTCGGTCAGCGGCCGTTCGTCCTCCGCCGCGCCCGCCGGCACGCGGCCCCGGCGCCGCCACACGGCGATGCCGACGATGCCGGCAAGCAGCACGGCGGGCGGGCCGAACCACAGCGCGTAGGTCAGCGGCTGCATCGGCGGCTCGAGCAGCACATAGGTGCCGTAGCGCAGCACCATCGCATCGCGCACCGCCTGGTCGCTGTCGCCCTGCTCCAGGCGTGCGCGCACCAGGGCGCGCATGTCGGCCGCGATCTCGGCGTCGGAACTGTCGATCGACTGGTTCTGGCAGACCACGCAGCGCAACTCGCCATAGAGCGCGCGGGCGCGCAGCTCAAGCGCCGGGTCGGCCATCTGCTCGCCGGGGTTGACCGCGCCGGCCGCCGCCGGCCAGCCCAGCGCGGCCGCCAATGCCATGCGGGCCAGCACCGTGGAGGCTCCCGTCACGACGCGCCCTCCACCTCGGCCAGGAAGGCCTCGCGCTGCGCCGGCAGCACCGGCCCGAAATGGCGATAGACCACGGTGCCGTCGCCGTCGACGATGAAGGTCTCCGGCAGGCCGGTGACGCCCCAGTTGACGCTGATCGATCCGTTCGGGTCCACCGCGACCTGGGCATAGGGATTGCCGTAGTCGCCGAGGAAGCCCAACCCGGCGGCCGGGTCGTCCTTGTAGTTGATGCCGATCACGGTCAGCCCGTGCTCCTCGGCCAGTGCCGTCAGCACCGGGTGTTCGACCTGGCAGGGGCCGCACCAGGAGGCGAAGAAATTGACCAGCACCGGCTCGCCGTGGCCGAACACGTCGTCGCCGACCGGCGCGGCGCCGGGGATCAGCGAGGCGCCGGCAACGCTCGGCGCCGGCTGGCCGACCAGCGCGGAGGGGATGTAGCCGGGGTCGCGGTCGTCGAGCAGCAGCATGTAGGCAAGGAAGCCGATCACGGCGCCGAACACGCCCAGCGGCACCGCCACCACCCACAAGGCGCGCGGCCGGCCGGCCGGGCTGCCGGACGAGGTTCCGACCTCCTGCATTCAGGCCTCCATGGCCAGGCTGGCGGCGCCGCGCTTGCGCGCCGTCGCGCCGATCTTGACCCGGCGGTCGCTGAGCGACAAGACCCCGCCGGCGGCCATCATCACCGCGCCGAACCAGATCCAGCCGACCAGCGGCTCGTAGTAGAGCCGCGTCACCCAGGCGCCATTGCCGTCGGGCTCGCCGATCACCGCGTAAAGGTCTCCCGCCACGCCGCCCCGGATGGCGGCTTCCGTCGTCGTCTGGCGCTCCACCGGGTAGAGGCGCCGCTCAGGGGTCAGCACGTCGATCTCCGCGCCGTCGCGCAGCACCGTCATCCGCGCGCGCTCCGCGACATAGTTCTCGCCGTCGTGCCGTTCGACGCCGTCGAGACGCAGCGAGAAGCCCGCCACGTCGACGGCATCGCCGATCCGCATCATCTGTATGCGCTCTGTCTTCCAGGCGGTGGCCGCCACCGCGCCGGCGATCAGGACGCCGAGCCCGGCATGGGCGAGCATCCCGCCATAGGCCCCGCGCGGAACTCCCGCGGCGCGGCGCAGGCTGACCGGCAGCGGACGCCGGAACAGTGCGATCCGCTCGGCCAGGTCGGTGGCCGCGCCGAACACCAGCCACGCCGCCAGCCCGAGCCCGACCAGGGCCAGCACCGGCCCGCCGCCGCTGAGGTACCACGCACCCGCAACCACCGCGAGGCAGAGCATGAACGCGATCGCCAGCCTGCCCAGCGCAGCGGCAAGATCGCCCTTTTTCCACGCCAGCATCGGTCCGACCGCCATTGCGGCCACCATGGGGGTCATCAATGGCACAAATGTGGCGGCGTAAAACGGTGGACCGACCGACACGCGTTCGCTGGTCACCGCCTCGGCGAACAGCGGATAGAGGGTGCCGAGCAGCACCGTCGCCGCGGCCACCGACAGCAGCAGGTTGTTGAGCACCAGGCCGCCCTCGCGGCTGACCAGCGCGAAGCCCGGACCGCTGCGCAGGCTGGGCGCGCGCAGGGCATAGAGCACGAGGCCGCCGCCGACCGCGATCGCGAGCAGCAGCAGGACGAACAGGCCGCGGTCCGGGTCGACGGCAAAGGCGTGGACCGAGGTCAGCACGCCCGACCGCACCAGGAAGGTGCCGAGCAGGCTGAAGCCGAAGGCCAGGATCGCCAGCAGCATGGTCCACGCCTTCAGCGTCTCGCGGCGCTCGACAACCAGCACGCAGTGCACCAGCGCGGTGCCGACCAGCCAAGGCATCAGGCTGGCATTCTCCACCGGGTCCCAGAACCACCAGCCGCCCCAGCCCAGCTCGTAATAGGCCCACCAGCTGCCCAGCGCGATGCCGAGGGTCAGCGTGCTCCAGGCCGCGAGGGTCCATGGCCGCACCCAGCGCGCCCAGGCGGCGTCGACCTTGCCCTCGATCAGCGCGGCGATGGCGAAGGAGAAGGCGATGGAGAAGCCGACATAGCCGAGGTAGAGCATCGGCGGATGCGCGGCCAGCGCCGGGTCCTGCAGCACCGGGTTCAGGCCCATGCCGGCGATCGGGGCCGGGTCCAGGCGGTCGAACGGGTTCGAGGTGAGCAGGATGAAGGCGAGGAAGCCGACGCCGATCATGCCCTGTACCGCGATCACCCGGGCGCGCAGCGTCTTCGGCAGCCGGTCGCCGAACCAGGCCACCGCGGCGCCGTAGCCGGCGAGGATCAGCGCCCACAGCAGCATCGAGCCCTCGTGGTTTCCCCACACCCCGCTGATCTTGTAGAGCAGCGGCTTGGCGACGTGGCTGTTCTCGGCGACCACCCGCAGCGAGAAGTCCGAGGTGACATAGGCGTTGACCAGCGCCAGGAAGGCGGCGGCGACCAGGGTCAGCTGCATCAGGGCGCAGGGCGAGGCGAAGCCGATCAACCGGTCGTCGTTGCGGCCGGCGCCGATCATCGGCACCACCGACTGCAGCACGGCGATCACCAGGGCCAGGGCCAGCGCGTAGTGTCCGAGTTCGGCAATCATGGCGGCGGGCTATTCGCCTTGCCAGTGGCCCTGCTCGCGCAGCGCCTCCGCCACCTCGGGCGGCATGTAGGTCTCGTCGTGCTTGGCCAGGATGGTATCGGCGGTGAACCGGCCCGGCGCGGCGAGGAAGCCCTCGGCGACCACGCCCTGGCCCTCGCGGAACAGGTCCGGCAGCACGCCGGCGAAGCTGACCGCGATTTCGGTGCTGCCGTCGGTGACGACGAACGCGATGCTGCCGTCCGCCTGCCGGTCGACGCTGTCCGGCTTGACCAGGCCGCCGACGCGGAACCGCTGGTCGGGCGCGGGCGCCTCGGCGGTGAGCTCGGTCGGGCTGCGGAAATAGATCACCGTGCTGCTCAGCGCGGACAGCGCCAGCCCGGCCGCGCCGCCGAGCAGGCCGAGGCCGACCAGGATCAGGGTCAGGCGCTGGCGCTTGGTGGTCATCGGCGGGCCCGGCCCTCGCGGCGCAGGGATGCGGCGCGGCGCTCCAGCGCGCGGGTGCGCAGCACCGACCACAGCACCAGCCCGACGATGGCGACGGCGGCGATGCCGTAGGCCGGCCAGATGTAGGCCGCATAGCCGTCCATGGCGAAATACCCGCCCGCCGCTTCAGCCGCCGCCTGCGTCTGGTCCACCGTTCAGTCCTCCCGGGCCGCGCCGGCGGCCGCGGCGGCCAGCCGCGCCTGGGCGCGCAGGCCACGCATGCGCCAGATCAGCACCACGAAGAACAGCAGGGTGTAGGCGACCGACATTACCAGCAGCGGCACCAGCATCGACGGATGCAGGCTCGATCCCGTCACCGGCGACAGGCTGGCCGGCTGGTGCAGGGTGTTGAACCATTCGACCGAGAACTTGACGATCGGCACGTTGATCACGCCGACCAGGCAGAGGATCGCGGCCGACTGCTGGCCGCGGGCGGCGTCGTCGAAGGCGTCGACCAGCGCGATATAGCCCAGATAGAAGAACATCAGCACCAGCACCGACGTCATCCGCGCGTCCCAGGCCCACCACGCGCCCCACATCGGCTTGCCCCACAGCGAGCCGGTGGCGAGGCAGACGACGGTGAAGATCAGGCCGGCCGGCGCGGCGGCGCGCGCCGCCATCATCGCCAGGCCGTGGCGCCAGACCAGGCCGACGAAGCAGGCGATCGCCATCAGCACATAGACGAACTGGGCCATCCAGGCGGCGGGGACATGCACATACATGATCCGCACCGTCTCGCTCTGCTGGTAGTCGCGCGGCGATTCGACCAGGGCGAGGTAGAGGCCGACGGCGAACAGCACGATGGTCGCGGCGGTCAGCCAGGGCAGCACGCGCTGGGCGATGCGGAAGAAGCGGGCCGGGTTGGCCATGCTGACCGCGCGCGGCCGGCGCAACTTCTGGAGCTCGACGTCGCTGCTCATGCTCTCGTTCCCATCCGGGCCCATCCGGGCCGCGCCGCCGCCGCGGTCCTCGCCCCGAGGTGATGCGCGCGAGACCCGGGCGCAAGGGGCCGCGACAACAGGCGCGGCATGCCGCCGCTCATGCCATCGCCGCGCGCAGGGCGGCCGCAGCCGCCAGCGGGCAGACCGCGAGCGCCACCAGCATCAGCGTGCCGAGAAACATGAGGCCGACGGTCGCGTCAAGCCCGTTCGCGGCCGCGTCGGCGGCACCGGCGCCGAAGATCAGCACCGGAACGTAGAGCGGCACGACCAGCAGCACCAGCAAAAGGCCGCCGCGGCGGGCGCCGAGAATCAGGGCCCCGCCGACCGTGCCGATCAGGGTCAGCGTCGGCGTGCCCAGCTCCAGGCAGACGAGCAGCGGCGCATAGACCGCGGCCGGCAGGTCCAGCATCAGCGCCAGCAGCGGCGACAGCGCCACCATCGGCAGGCCGGCGACCAGCCAGTGCGCGGCGGCCTTGGCGACCACCAGCAGCGGCAGGGGGGCGGGCGACTGCAGCATCAGGTCGACGCCGCCGTCGGCGAAGTCGAGCGCGAAGATTTGATCGAGCGTTATCGTCGTGGCCAGCAGCGCCGCCACCCAGATGATGCCCGGCGCGATGCGGGCGAGCTGGGCCGGATCCGGGCCCAGCGCCAACGGGAACACGGTCACGATGATGACGAAGGCGCCCAGCACCGGCACGGCGCCGCCGCGCTGGCGCCAGGCCAGCAGCAGGTCGCGGCGGAACAGCGCGAGCGCCGGCCCGGTCATGCGGCCTTGGCGACGGCCAGCGGGATCGCGCGGGCCCGCGGAAAGGCGGCCACGTCGTGCGTCGCCACCAGCGCCGCGCCGCCGCCGGCGCAATGGGCCTCGACGGCCGCGGCCAGCCGGGCGACGTTGTCGCGGTCCAACGCATTGGTCGGCTCGTCCAGCAGCCAGACCCGGGCAGCGCCCAGACGCAGCCGCGACAGCGACAGCCGCCGGCGCTGGCCGGCGCTGAGGATGCCGACCGGCGTATCGGCCAGGCCGGCGAGGTCGAAGGCGGCCAGCGCCGGGCCGATGTCGTCGCCTTCGGCGCCGCCCAGCCGCAGCCAGTAGCGCAGGTTCTCCGCCACGGTCAGGTGTACCTTGGCCGGGTCGGCATGGCCGACGAACAGCACGGCCGGGCCGTCGCCGGCGGGGCCGGCCACCGTGCCGGCGGCCAGCGGCAGCAGGCCGGCCAGGCAGCGCAGCAGGCTGGTCTTGCCGCTGCCGTTCGGCCCGGTGACGACCGCGAGCTCGCCCGCGGCCAGCGTCAGCCCGATGCCGTCGAGCACGCGCCGCCCGCCCCGCATGCAGGCGAGCCCCTCCACCCGCAGCAGCGGCGTGCGTGTCGGCGGCGCTTCGGTGACGGCGTCCATGGCGCGGCACCATAGCGTCGCGGCGGGCGGTTGCACACAGCCCAGCCGGCTGGCCGCGGCGCAAAAAAAAAGCCGGCCGCCGAAGCGGCCGGAGATTTAAGGAGGCTCGACCGAAGGGGAAGGTCGGTCGGTCCGTCCGCCGCGCTCAGGACTCCACGCAGTCGGCGGCGGACGGGATCAGGGGAGAACCTGATGGTTCATCAGGTGGGTTCCGTCCTGGGCGGGATTGCGCCAGAAATGCGGCGATTCCGTGGTATCCACTCGCGCATGCGTGAACGAACGGACATGGCGTCGGCGCCCGGCCGCGAAATTGCCATCGCGGCCGCCTGCGACACGCTGTTCGCGCAGGCGTGGAACGAGGCGGGCGCGGCACCGGACCCGGTGGTGGTGTTCCTGCACGAGGCGCTGGGCTGCGCCGGCGGCTGGCACGGTCTTCCGACGGCGCTGTGCGCGCGGGCGGGACTGCGCGGGCTGGCCTACGACCGCCTCGGCCACGGCCGCTCGCCGGCACGGCACGGCCCGCAGCGGCCCGGCTATCTGCGCCACGAGGCGGAGACCGTCCTGCCGGCGGTGCTTGCGGCGGCCGGTATCGCGCGGCCGGTGCTCTACGGCCATTCCGACGGGGCGACGATCGCGCTGATGTTCGCCGCCGCCTTTCCCGACCGGGTGGCCGCGGTGGTCGCCGAGGCCCCACATGTGTTCGTCGAGGACGAAACGCGGGCCGGAATCCGCGCGGCGATGGCGGCATTCGCCGCGCCGCGGCTGCGCGCGCGGCTCGCCCGCCATCACGGCGACAAGACCGACGCGTTGCTCGCCGGCTGGTCGGGCACCTGGCTTTCGCGGGAGTTCGCCGACTGGTCGATCGTCGACGCGATGGCGCGCATCGGCGCGCCTGTGCTGCTGGTCCAGGGCGCCGACGACCAGTACGGCACCCGCCGGCAGCTCGAAGCGATCGCCCGGCGGGTGCGCGGGCCGGTCGTCACCGCGCTGCTCAGCGGTGTCGGCCACGCGCCGCACCGCGAGACGCAGGCTCTGGTCGTCGATCTGGCGGCCGGCTTTCTCGCCCGCGAGGCGCCGGCCGCCGCGATCAGGCCTCCAGCAGCTCCGTCATCCGCTCCGGGTTCGATTCCATCCGCACCCTGAGCTTGCTCAGCGCGCGCGCCTCGATCTGGCGGATGCGCTCCTTGGTCAGGCCGAACTCGATGCCGATCTCGGCCAGCGTCTTGCGGTCGTCCTGCAGGAAGCGCTGGGTGATGATGGTCTGCTCGCGTTCGGTCAGGCTGGCCAGCGCCTCGCGCAGGCGGCGCCGGCGCACGTCGCCGTCGTGCACGCTGGTGTAGTTCTCCTCCGGATTCGGCCGGTCGTCGGCGACGAAATCCTGGAACTGGTCGGTCTCGCCGTCGCTGAAGGTGGCGTTCAGCGAGCGGTCGGGACGCGAGAAATGGGCCTCCATCCGCTCCACCGCGGCCACCGGCACGCTCAGGTCCTCGGCGATCTTGCGCCGGTCGGCGTCGGTCATGGTGCCGTCGCCGGTCTCGTCCAGCTTGGCGCGCAGCCGGCGCAGGTTGAAGAACAGGGTCTTCTGCGAGGCGGTGGTCGCGATCCGCACGATCGACGAGTTGCGCAGGATGTAGTCCTGGATCGACGCCCGGATCCACCAGGCCGCATAGGTCGAAAAGCGCACGTCCCGCTCCGGGTCGAAGCGCGCGGCTGCCTCCATCAGGCCGATGTTGCCTTCCTGCACCAGGTCGCCCATCGGCAGCCCGTAGCCGCGGAAACCGGCCGCGATGCGCACCACATAGCGGGCATAGGCCTGCACCAGTTCGTCCAGCGCCGCCTTGTCCTGCCGATCGCGCCAGCGCCGCGCGAGATCGGCCTCCTGCTCGCGCTCCAGCAGTGGCGCGCGCATCGCCGCTGCGATATAACGGCGGCTGCCGGGATCGACATAATAGTTGGATGGGCTTGCCATTCTTCGTAGCCCTCTCATATTTGCAGCAAGAGCGCTGCAATAGTTTCGAGTCGAAAATATGTCGTGCCGAATAGGATTGCAAGCGCCGTCGAGTTGCGGTTTCGTGAACGTGAACGGAGCGACGGCGCCCGGTGCGATCGGCCGATAGCCGGGCAGAACCGCCGCCGGCTGCAGGGTAGGCTGGATGAGCAAAGCGCGCGAGATCGTGGAAAACCTCGATCGTCTGGGACGGCTGACGCGCGCCGTCCAGTTCTCCGACTGTCTCAATCCGGCCCAATGGGAAGCGCTGCGCTATCTCAGCCAGGCCAACCGCTATTCGCGCACGCCGGGTGCGCTGGCGGAGTTCCTGGGTGCGACCAAGGGCACTGTGTCGCAGACCCTGAGTGCGCTCGAGGAAAAGGGGCTGCTGGCGCGCATCCGCAGCGAGAGCGACCGGCGCTGCATCGACCTGGTGCTGACCGAGGCCGGCCAGGCGCTGGTCCGCCGCGATCCGCTGCGCGACCTGGAGCGGGCCGTGGCGCGGCTGGACGAGGCCGCGCTGGCCAGCATGAACGCGATGCTCGACGGCCTGCTGCGCGACATCCGCTCATGTAACGAAAGCCGGGATTTCGGGGTCTGCTCCCGCTGCGAGAGGCTGGTGCCGCTCGATGCCGGCGCGCAGCAGGCGCCGGGCTATCGCTGCGGCCTGACCGGCGAGTCGGTCGGCGACTCGGATACGCGCAAGCTCTGCGCCAACTTCTCCTGCGGCGACCAGGGCGCGACGGGCTGAACCCGCCCGTCGCGCCGCTTGCGCCCGCCGGCCTTGACCGGTGCGGCCGACCGCCGGCAAGACATCCCCGATCGTTCCCGACCGCAGCCACGGCTTGCCGCGCCAACGCAACGGACCGCCCGCGATGCATGACCATGACGACGATGCGCCGCCGCCGGCGCAGCCGGACTGGGCCTATTTTCTCGATGTCGACGGCACGCTGATCGAGATCGCGGCGCGGCCGGAACAGGTCGTGGTGCCGCCCGGCCTGATCGAGCTGCTGCGCGGCCTGCACCGCGCCGCCGGCGGCGCCTGCGCGCTGGTCAGCGGACGCGCCATTGCCGAGCTCGACCGCCTGTTCGCGCCGCTCAGGCTTCCCGCCGCCGGCGTCCATGGCGTGGAATGGCGCGGCGACGGGGCCTGCGGCGACCGGCCGGTCGAGGTCGGCGGCGACCCGGAAACCGCCGCGGCGCTGGATCGGGCGCGGGCCGGCCTGGCGGCCCTGCAGGCGGCGCATGGCGGCCTGACGGTGGAGGACAAGGGCGTGGCGCTGGCCGTGCACTACCGCGCGGCGCCCGCACTGGCCGGCGTCGTCGGCGAAGCGACGGCGGCGCTGGTCGCACGCGAGCCGGCGCTGTGCGCCCAGCCCGGCAAGATGGTGGTCGAGCTGAAGCCGGCCGGGGTGGACAAAGGCCATGCGATCAGGCGACATCTAGGCGAGGCCCCTTTCCGCGGCCGGCGCCCGGTCTATGTCGGCGACGATCTGACCGACGAGCACGGGTTCGCGGCGGTCAATGCCGTCGACGGCATTTCGATCCGGGTCGGCGACGGCGCGCCGACCCTGGCGCACTGGCATCTGGCCTCGGTCGCGGCGGTGCACCGCTGGCTCGCGGCCCTGTCTGCAAACCGAGGTTGAGATACTCCGGATGACGACGCTCGAACTCGGCCTGATCGGCAACAGCAGCTTCGGGGCACTGGTCGACCCGAACGGCCGCGTGGTCTGGATGTGCCTGCCGCGTTTCGACGGCGACCCGGTGTTCTGCAGCCTGCTGCAGCCAGGCGAGACGCCGGAGGCGGGCTTCTTCGATCTGGAGGTGGCCGATCTCGCCCGCAGCGAGCAGGAATATCTGACCAACTCGGCGATCCTGCGCACACGGCTCTACGACGGCGCCGGCAATGCGGTGGAGATCACCGACTTCGCGCCGCGCTTCCGCATGTTCGGCCGGATGTTCCGGCCGCTGACGCTGGTCCGCCGCATCCGGCCGCTGGCCGGCCACCCGCTGGTCCGCATCCGCCTGCGCCCGACCTTCGGCTACGGCGCGCAACGGCCGGCGACCACCCGCGGCTCCAACCACGTGCGCTATGTCGCGCAGGAGCAGATCGTGCGGCTGACCACCAACGCGCCGATCAGCGTGGTCACCGAGGAGCTGCAGTTCGTGCTGGAGGAGCCGGTCGACCTGATCCTCGGCCCCGACGAGACGATGGCCAGCCGGGTCGAGGACGTGGCGCGCGAGTTCTTCGACCACACGCTCGACTACTGGCGCGAGTGGTCGCGCTATCTGTCGATCCCGTTCGAGTGGCAGGACGCGGTGCTACGCGCCGCCATCACCCTCAAGCTGTGCGCCTATGAGGAGACCGGCGCCATCGTCGCGGCGATGACCACTTCGATCCCGGAGGCGGAGGGCGACGAGCGCAACTGGGACTACCGGCTGTGCTGGCTGCGCGACAGCTATTTCACCGTTCACGCGCTGAACCGGCTGGGCGCGACCCGCACGATGGAAGACTACATGCGCTTCCTGATCAATGTGGTCGCCACCAACGCGCCGAAGACCGGCTACCGGCTGCAGCCGCTCTATTCCATCCTCGGCGACGCGCGGCCCGACGAGCGCTTCGTGACCAGCCTGGCCGGCTATCGCGGCCACGGGCCGGTGCGCATCGGCAACGCCGCCTATTCGCAGGTCCAGTACGACGTCTATGGCGCGGTGATCCTGGCGTCGGCGCAGGCCTTCTTCGACCGGCGGCTGTCGCGCCCCGGCGACGCCGGCCTGTTCGAGCGGCTGGAGCATGTCGGCGAGCAGGCCTGGGCGGTGCACGACCAGCCCGACGCCGGCCCGTGGGAGCTGCGCAACTCGACCCAGGTCCACACCTTCTCCGCCCTGATGTGCTGGGCCGCCTGCGACCGGCTGGCCCGCATCGCCGCCGCGCTCGGGCTCGGCGACCGCGCGGCGCTGTGGGCCGAGCGCGCCGACGTGATCCGCGCGGTGATCGAGGAGCGGGCCTGGAATGCCGAGGTCGGCGCGTTCACCCAGGCCTATGGCGGGCGCGAGCTGGATGCGTCGATGCTGCTGCTCAACGACCTCGGCTTCCTCAAGGCCGAAGATCCCCGCTTCGCCTCGACGGTCGACGCCATCGGCCGCGAGCTGAAGCGCGGGCCCTACCTGTTCCGCTACCGCGTCGCCGACGACTTCGGGGAACCGGTCCACGCCTTCAACATTTGTACCTTCTGGTACATCGACGCGCTCGCCGCCCTCGGCCGGCGCGAGGAGGCGCGGGCGATGTTCGAGAACATGCTGGCGAAGCGCAACCGCCTCGGCCTGCTGTCCGAGCATCTCGACACCGAGACCGGCGAGCAGTGGGGCAACTTCCCGCAGACCTATTCGATGGTCGGGCTGATCAGCTCGGCAATGAAGCTGTCCAAGGCGTGGGAGGATGCCTTTTGAGCCGTCTCGTCGTCGTTTCCAACCGTGTCGCCCCGGTCAACGAGGGCCAGGCCGCGGCCGGCGGGCTCGCCGTCGGCGTGCTGTCGGCGCTGCGCGAGAGCGGCGGCATCTGGTTCGGCTGGAGCGGCGAGGTTGCGAGCACGGAATCGGCCGAACCGTCGGTGTTCCAGACCGGCCGGCTGACCTACGCCACGGTCGACCTGACCCAGGAGGACTACGACCAGTATTATGCCGGCTATGCCAACGGCACGCTGTGGCCGCTGTGCCACTACCGGGTCGACCTGGCCCAGTTCTCGCGCCGGGCCTATGCCGGCTACGAGCGGGTCAACACCCTGTTCGCCAAGCGGCTGCGGCCGCTGTTGCGGGACGACGACCGCATCTGGGTGCACGACTACCACCTGATCCCGCTGGGCCGCGAGCTGCGCCAGGCCGGCGTCGAGGCGCCGATCGGGTTCTTCCTGCACATTCCGTGGCCGGCGCTGGAGATCCTGCTGACCCTGCCCAACCACGCCCAGATCGTGCGCGCGATGTGCGACTACGACCTGGTCGGCCTGCAGACTCCGGGCGACGTGCGCGCCTTCTGCGACTACATCCGGTGGGAAGCGAAGGGCGAGGTCGGCGCCGACGGCACGGTCCGCGCCTATGGCCGCACGCTCAGGGTCGCGGCCTTCCCGATCGGCATCGACGTCGAGGCGGTGCAGAGCCAGGCCGAGGTGTCCGGCCGTTCGCGCCAGGCCCAGCGCCTGCGCGATTCGCTGGCCGACCGGTCGCTGTTCATCGGCGTCGACCGGCTCGACTACAGCAAGGGCCTGGTCAACCGGTTCGAGGCCTATGAGCGGTTGCTGGAAACCTATGCCGACATCCGCGGCCAGCTGACCTTCCTGCAGATCGCGCCGCCGTCGCGCTCGGACGTGCCGTCATACATCGAGATCCGCCGGACGCTGGAACAGGCGGCCGGCCACATCAACGGCCGGTTCGCCGAGTACGACTGGGTGCCGCTGCGCTATCTGAACAAGAGTTTCTCGCGCAAGATGCTGCTCGGCTTCCTGCGCAGCGCCAACGTCGCGCTGGTGACGCCGCTGCGCGACGGCATGAACCTGGTCGCGAAGGAATTCGTCGCGGCGCAGGACCCGGAGGATCCCGGCGTGCTGGTGCTGTCGCGCTTCGCCGGGGCCGCAGCCGAACTCAACTCCGCCCTGATCATCAACCCGTTCGACACCGACGGCGTTGCCGAGGCGATGCGCCGCGCGCTGGATATGCCGCGGCAGGAACGGATCGCGCGCTGGCAGGACATGATGCGGGCCCTGAAGGACTATGACATCGCCGCCTGGCGCGACCGCTTCGTCGCGGCACTGGAGCGCGTGCATGGCTGAGCCGGCTGAGGCGCCGCGCCTGCTGGGCGACATCGGCGGCACCAACGCGCGCTTCGCCCTGCAGCGGCCCGGCGGCGGCGCGGACGCGATCCGCGTGCTTCCCACCGCCGACTTCCGCAATCTGGCCGACGCGGTCAACGCCTATCTCGACGGCTTCGCCGCGCGGCCGGTCGTCCGCCGTGCGGCCGTCTGCGTCGCCGGGCCGGTGCTGGGCGACCATTTCGTGCTGACCAACAGCGACTGGGAATTCTCCATCGAGGCGACGCGGCGGGCGCTCGACCTCGAACGGCTGCATGTGGTCAACGACTTCGCCGCGGTGGCGCTGGCGGTGCCGCACCTGGACCGCGCGAGCCTGGTGCAGGTCGGCGGCGCACCGCAGGCCGAACGTGCGCCGATCGTGGTGATGGGCGCCGGCACCGGGCTCGGCGTGTGCGGGCTGACCCCGATGGCTGGCGGCTGGCTGCCCCTGCCGGGCGAGGGCGGCCATGCCACCCTGCCGGCGGCATCGGCGCGCGAGGAGGCGGTGTTCGCCCGCATCCGCGCCCAGTACGGCCACTGCTCGGCGGAGCGGGTGCTGTCCGGCGGCGGGCTGGTCAACCTCTACCGCGCCCTGCACGAGGTCGACGGCTCGGCCGCCGACCCGGTGCAGCCGGAGGACGTGACCCGGCGCGCGGAATCCGGCGAGGCGCGGGCCGACGAGGCGGTGGAGATGTTCTGCGAGGCGACCGGCACCGTTGCCGGCAACCTGGCGCTCACCTTCGCCGCGCTCGGCGGCGTCTACTTCGCCGGCGGCATCATCCGCCTGCTCGGGCCGCGCTTCGTCGCGTCCGGCTTCCGCGCGCGGTTCGAGGCGAAGGGCCGGTTCCGCCCGCTGCTGCAGACGGTTCCCGCCTGGCAGATCGCCCAGCCGTTCTCCGCCATGGTCGGGCTGGCCTCCCTGCTCGACGCCGAGGGTTGAGCCGGCCGCCGTCGGCTTCGATTGCCTGGAATTCATCTTTCGCTCCGGCCCGGTGCGCGGCCGCCCCTTGCAAGCCGGCGCGTTGCGGCTCAGCATCGGCGGCGGCCGGATGCTCGATCCGGGCAGCGGCCGGGAACAAGGGCGATAGGGGGAAACGATGGCGCACAAATACGCCGGTGGATGCGAACACGTCCACACCCATGCCGATGCCGAGCCGATCGACAACCACACCTGCCACTGCTCCGTGTGCAAGCGCGTCACCGGGCAGCCGACCACCCATGTCGTGTTCTTCCGCCACGGCGACCTCGCGGTCGACAACGCGGCCGGGCTGAAGCGCCAGCCGTTCAATGACCAGAACCCGAACGGGCCGCTGGAACTGTGCACCTGCGCAAGCTGCGGCGCGCCGATCATGCTCGACGACAAGCAGGCGCGCATCCGTGTGATCGTACCGAACCTGATGGGCTACGACACCGCCGCGTTACCGGCGACCTACCACGCCTTCTACGACCCGGCGAAGGGAGAGCCGAAGCCGAGCGACGGCCGCCCGGTCCATGAGGGCTTGCGCCCGGATTTCGTTTGGCCGCAGCCGAGTTGACGGGAACGGGCGGCGACGTCCGGCGGGGTCAGCGCCGGTAGCGGTCGCAGTCGTCCTCGACCCGCGGATCCGGGTCGATCAGCGGGCAGCCGGCCGTCCAGCGCGGCCGGCCGTCCGCGTCCGCCGGATCGGTCTCGCCGGCCGCGGGCGCGGGGTCCTCGCTTTCCGGCAGGCCGGCGGCCAGCCGGCTGTAGTCGGTGACCATGGGCGACATGCCGGCGAACTCGAGGACGGTCTGCATCGCGGCGTCGCTGCAGCTGTAGGCGTATTGCAGCTCGCCGCCGCCCGGCACGTTCACCGGCATCGTGCCGGAGCCGTGGCTCGACGAGATGGTGACCTGGCCGGCGACGCCGCCGCTGTCCTGGCAGATCGCGAGCTGTCCGTCGACCGCCGACCAGCGGCCGCCGCCGGCGGCGGCACGGGCGCTGCCGTCGACGGTCCAGGTGTCCCGCGCGGTGGTGATCACGGCGTCCATCGTGCCGGTGAACGGCATGGTCCAGTAGGTGCCGTCCCCTTCCAGCACGACCAGCTGCGGCCCGATGTCGACGACCATTTCCGCCGGCATGCCCTGCGCCAGCATCCATTCGACCGGGCCGCCGCCGGTCTGCGCCCAGCTGCCGACCAGGCAGATGTCGAGCGCGGTGGAGCCGCCACAGGGCGTGCAGCCCTCCCGCCGTTCCGCCCGGATGCGCACCTCGCGGTCGCTGCCGGTGGGCAGGGCGGCGACGCGGTAGCGACCGTTTGCGGGCGCCCGGGCGTCGACCTCGTCCGGGTAGTCCGACCAGGCGCCGCCGGCGATGTCCTGTGCCGATAGCGCGACCGTGGCCGGGGTGCGGGTATTGGCCCAGCGCCCGCACGCATATTCGGCGGTGGCGAGCACCATGACGAACGGCCGCAGCGCCAGCCGACGGGTCACGTTGCCGTCGAAGATCAGCGCCTCGCCGCCCGGCGGGTTCAGGGCAAGGGCGCTGCCGTTCGGCAGCGTGATGCTGCGGTCGGAATAGGCTTGCGCGAAACGCAGCCAGTCGGCGTCGGACAGGGCATCGCGCATCGCCGTGTGCTGTGCAGCGGCATCCGACGACGGCGCCATGCCGGACAGGAAAGTCATCAACTGGCCCGGGCCGCGGTTGGCGTCGAACCACCAGAAGAACACGGCCATGCCGTAGCTCTGGGCGTTCAGTGCCTCTTCGTTGGCGATGCTGTCGTTGAAATCGTCCGCGCGCCGGTGGATGTCGCCCAGCTCGGGCAGCGCCAGGCTGGCGAAATACTCGGCCGAGCCTTCGGCCCACCAGGCGCCGCCGCCGACCGCGGTTGCGTATTGTTCGGGCGACAGCGATGCCGCCTGGATGCAGTGGAAGATCTCATGTGCCGCGTTGTAGGCGACGCGCTCGCCCTCGCCGGCCGGGCCGAGGAGAAACGAGGTGACCAGGCATTCCGCGCTGTCGGCGAAGCCGTTGGTCAGCGCCCCGACATAGCGGCCGCTGCCGGTCAGGTCGGCGGTCGCGTGGGCATCGTCGAGCATCAGGATCGTCACGTCGGCGATGCGGTAGTTGCCGAGCAGGGCCATGGCCGTCACCGATGCGCGCGCGCCGCGCTCGATGTCGGCCAGCACCGCCGGCCCGACGATCCAGTCGGCGCTGGCGTCGCGGATGGCGCGGATGTGGCGGGTGCCGCCCGGGGTGTCGAAGGCGAATTCGAACTCGATCACGCAGTTCAGCTGCAGGATCGGACCGAGCGGGCTCGCGCCTCCGGGGGTGGGACCGAAGTCGCCGAGATAGTCCGGGTCGTCGCAGTCGCCGAACGAGGCCCGCGCCGAACCGATGGCGCACAGCGACAGGATGAAGACGGCGGCGAGGATCCTCGACATCACGGCTGACTCCCGGACAGGCCTGGGCGCGGCCCTGTCCTGTGGGTAGCGATTCGGCGTGCTTCGGTTCAATCGCTCATGTGCGACCTGCCGCGAATGGCATTCCGCACGCTCAGACGATGCCGAGCCCGCGCCAGAATGGCAGCCAGTCGGCCAGGAAGGCGGTCATCCGGTCCGCCAGCTGGGCGTGGCGTTCGCCGGGGTCGTCGACCGGCTTGCCGTCGCGCAGAATCTGCTCGCCGCGCGCGAGCAGCTGGGCGGCAACGGCTTCGGCCAAGGCGTCGGCGTCGGCCGGTGTGCCCATGTCGATCGCGCGGAAGATCAGGCGCTCCAGCAGGTCGGCGGCCAGCCCGCTGCCGAGCCCGGGCGCGGCCAGGGCATCGTCCACGCCAGGACCCGGGATCGTCGCGGCGTCGGCGACGGCGCGGTTGAAGGCGCGCACCGCCTCGGCCGGCGCGGTCGGCGCGCCCGGCGGCACGACCGCGGCCTGGGTCGAGGAGACCAGCATCCCCAGCACCTCCGAGGGCTGCATGGCGGGGTGGGCCTGCACCTCGGGCAGGTCCATCAGCGTCCCGATGTCGGTGGGCCCGCCGGACAACGCGGCGACCATCGGCCGGTAGGCAGCCTCGTTCATCGCCGCCTCGCCGGCGAGCACCTTCACCTTGTAGCCCACCCGTGCCGGCGGCACGGTCAGCGCCAGCCGGAGTCGGCGCAGCATGCGGTCGTGCTCCGCCCGGCCGAGCCGCTGCGCGCCGCGCGCGAACACGTCGCGGCGGAAACCGGTGACGTTGCAGAAGTCGGCGACGGTCTCGCGCAGAATGGGGTCGGCGATCTCGTCGAGCAGCGCCTCCTGCTCCGGCGAAACGCGCAGCGCCGGGAAGCTGCGGTCCAGGTCGGCGGCCCCGACGAAGCTCAGCTTGGCCTCGGCCAGCGCGCCGGCGACGTCGGCGAAATACATCGGATCCCAGCTCTGGTTGAGATACTCGTGCACCAGATAGCCGAGGCGATCCTTCCCGACCTCGTCGTGGATACGCTGGTAGATCGGGTTGTTGACCACGGCCTCGGCCTTGGCCTCGGCCAGCCGGTCGATGAACGCGACCGCCTGGCGCACGCGCGTGTCGCTGCGGCCGGTGTGCTGGGCGGCCAGCGCCCGCAGCAGCCGCTGCATCGGCAGGCCCAGCAACTGGCCGGGCAGGGTGTTGTAGCCGATATAGACCAGGCCGCCGGTGTTCAGGTGGCGGCCGATCAGCTGCACGATGGCGGCGCGGCTTTCCGCGGAGACCCAGGACCACACCCCGTGCAGCGCGATCACGTCGCTTGGCGGCAGGCCGTCTGCCCGTGCCGCCAGGTCCTGGAAGCTGGCCTCGACGAATTCGATGTTGCTCAGCGCGCCCCGTGCCGCCAGCTGCCGCCCGGCCAGCACATGCTCGGGCATGAAGTCGACGCCGACGAACCGGGCCTGCGGGTTGGCCGCAGCCAGCACCGCGAGCGTGCGGCCCATGCCGCAGCCCAGCTCGCAATAGGTGAAGGCGTCGGGCAGCGGCGCCGGCGCCCAGCCGTTCAGCAATGCCGCCGCGTGCATGTGGTGCGGCGACATCTGCGGGTGGAAGCTGCTGGCGTACGCGATGTCGGCGGCATAGCCGCCGGTCCAGCTTGGCATGATCGTCTCGGGCTGCGGTGGCGGCTGTCGGGTCGGCCGGCGGGCGGCTGCCGGGAACCATGCGCGCGGCCGCGGGTCGGCGCAAGGGCGCAGCGGTGATCCGGTTGGAACCAGCCGGGCCGACGCGGTGTCGGCACGAGCATGGATCATGGTGCAAACGCTGCACGGAAAACGCCGACGCAGCCTAAGCGAATTCGAGATGGCAGCCGGCGACGCTACGGCGCGCCGGCACCTGCCTCCACCGTCGCAGCGGACCGCCGCGCCCGCTCGCTGGCGCTCTTCAACTGGCCGCAGGCGGCCAGGATGTCGCGGCCGCGCGGGGTGCGCACCGGCGAGGCATAGCCGGCCTCCATCACCACCTTGGCGAAGCGGTCGATGGCGGAGTTGGACGAGCATTCGTAGGGCGAGCCCGGCCACGGGTTGAACGGGATCAGGTTGACCTTGGCCGGAATGCCGCGGATCAGCCGCACCAGTTCGTGCGCGTCGGCCAGGCTGTCGTTGACGCCCTTCAGCATGACGTATTCGAAGGTGATCCGGCGCGCGTTGTTGGCGCCGGGATAGTCGCGGCAGGCCTGGATCAGCTCGGCGATCGGGTATTTCCGGTTCAGCGGCACCAGCCGGTCGCGGATCGCGTCGGTCACCGCGTGCAGGGAAACCGCCAGGTTGGTGCCGATCTCCTCGCCGCAGCGGCGCATCATCGGCACCACGCCGGAGGTCGACAGCGTGATCCGCCGCTTGGAGATGGCCAGCCCGTCGCCGTCGGTGACGATCTGCAGCGCGGTCTTGACGTTGTCGAAATTGTACAGCGGCTCGCCCATCCCCATCATCACGATGTTGGAGACCATGCGGCCTTCCTTCTGCGACGGCCATTCGTCGAGGGCGTCGCGGGCGACCATGACCTGGCTGACGATCTCGCCGGGGCCGAGGTTGCGCACCAGCCGCTGTGTGCCGGTGTGGCAGAAGGTGCAGGTCAGCGTGCAGCCGACCTGGGACGAGACGCAGACGGCGCCGCGATCCTCCTCCGGGATGAACACCGTCTCGATCTCGCGGCCGTCGGCCTGGCGCAGCAGCCACTTGCGGGTGCCGTCCTGGCTGACCTGTGCCGACGAGATCTGCGGCCGGGCGATCGCGAAATGCTCGGCCAGCAGAGCCTGGGTCGCCTTGGCGATGTTGGTCATCGCGGCGAAGTCGGTGACGCCGCGGTTGTAGACCCACTGCCAGATCTGCTCCGCCCGGAAGCGCTGCAGGCCCAGCTCGGCCAGCGCGGCGGCCAATTCGGCCTTGGTCATGCCGACCAGGCTGCGGCGCCCGTCGATCTCGGGCGCGGGCGGGGCGAACACGGTGGAGTGGGCGGCAACGCTCATGGCCGTTCAGATACGGCGGATGTATCGCGCATTCAATGGCGGCATCGCGCCGGCCGGGCTGCCGGTTTGTTAACCATGCCGGCCGATACTGCCGCCCCGCATCGCGCGCGCCACGCCCGAGGACCCCCATGTTCCGCCCCCGCATGACCGCAGACCGGCTCGGCGCGCTGTACGGCACCGCCGCGGCCGCGCTCGCCGCCGGAGATTTCTACACCGCGCTGCGGCTGGCCGGCGGCGAGCCCGCGGTCGAGGGCATCGCGCTGTGCATGCTCGGCAACGAGCGGCGCGGCCTGGCCCGCCTCGAGAGTACCGACGGCGGCGAGCCGGCCGTCGGGTTGGTGCGTGCGCTGGCGCTGTGGCTGCAGGGCGACGACACGGCGGCGCGGGCGGAAGCACGAGCGCTGGTGGCGCGTCACACCGGCTTCGCGCCGGCCGCGGCCCTGGCCGCGGCGATGGCGGTCGACCGGCCGCACATCGTCTATGCCTGCACCGCCGCCAACACCCTGGCCGCGGCGGACGCGCTGAAGGCCAGCGACGCGGCGCGGGTCACGGTGCTGCGCAACGTCCCGCACAAGGCCGACATCGCCTTCGGCCCGGCCACGCCGGCGGCTGCGCTGGCCCAGGCGGTGGGCGAGGGCATCGATTGTGTGCTGATCGACAACCTGATCATGCTGCCGCCGCAGCTGGCCGCCATCGCCGCGCCGAAGATCGCGCAGTGCTTCGACATCGAGTTCTTCTACGCCCAGCGCGCGCGCGAGCTCGGCTGGATCGACCTGATCCTCTGCCCGGGCAATGCGATGGACCACGCCGCGGCCCGCATCCGCTTCGGTGCTCCGGCGCTGATGCGCGCCTTCGCGCTGGACGAGCTGATGCAGGCCGACCCGGCGCCGCTGTGCGCCGCCCGGGTCGGTGCCGCGGCAGACCGGCCGATCGACGTGCTCGCCACCGGCGGCGTCGACAAGCCGTTCTTTCCCGACAAGCAGCACCGCTTCGCCGACCTGGCGATGGCCGACCCGGCGCTCGATATCCGGGTGATCGGCCGCTACCTGCCGGCCGAACGCTATCGTGCGCTGACCGGCCGGGCGAAATACGTGCTCGCCTCGAACCGGGCGAGCAGCGCGGTCACCGCACGGGTCATCGATGCGCTGTGCGCCGGCACCATGGTCGCCTGCCAGCGGGACGAGGCGCTGGGCCTGCTGCTGGGAGACGACCTGGTCGGCGTGCACTGCTATCGCGACGGCCATGTGGCCGCGGATGTGGCGCGGATGGTCGCGGACTACGACCGTAACCGCACTGCCTTCGTTGCCGGCGCAGCCCGGCTGGCCGTCGCGCTCGGCGCGCTGCTGCCGGGGCCGGAGGCGGTGGCGCGGCGCAGCCTGCGCACCCTGGTGTTCTGGTCGCAGATGATCCGCCGCGGGCTGGGCTGGGCGTCGGTGGTCGGCGCGGGCGCCGTACCGGTGCGCGCCGCGGTCGCGCTGCCGCAGCCGTCGGACTGCTATGCCGCCAAGCAGGAAAGCTGGCTCGGCCTGCCGGGCCCGCTGCGCGGCAAGCTGCTGGCGCCGTTGGCGGCCGCCGAGGCGGCGGCGCTGGCGATGCCGCGGCTCGGCCAGGCGGTGACGGCGCAGGCGTTCCTGGCGCTCAACCGGCTGGACTGCGATCTCTATCGCCGCCAGGACGAAGGGGTCCGGGCGGCCTGCCTGCCCATCCTGCGCACGCTGAACCGGGCCCGCCGCGCCCATCCGCGCTCGCTGACGACGTGGTTCCTGATCGGCCGGCACCTGGCCGCGGTCGGCCGGCCTGCGGCAGCGATGCGGGTCCTCGACGCGCTGGTCGCGCGGGCCGGGGCGCTGGAGCTGGAAGAGCGCTTCCTGGTCGCCGGCGACGGCTATGAGGTCGCGGACTGGCCGCTGGTCGACGCGCTGATGCGCGACGACCTCGCCCGCCACGCCCCGGCGTTGTTCGGCGCCGAGCGCGGGCTGGTCCGGGCCTGGCTGTTCGGCCGGGCGCATGCGCTGCTGGCATCGCTGCATGCCGCCCGCGGCGATGCCGCGGCCTTTGCCGGCCACGCGGCGCGGGCCGCCGCCCTCGCGCCGGGCGACGCGGCTGTGTGGGAAACCGCGCTGTCGGGCGGGGTGCTGGCGTGGCAGGCGGACGGCGACGCGACGCACCTGGCGCGCGCGCTGTACGCCTATCTGCGCGCCGGCCGCCTGTCGCTGCGCCTGCAGCTCGATCGCTTCCCGGAGGCGCTGGAGATCGCCGCGCTGCTGCGGCGGCCCGGACTGGGACGCCTGATGGTCCGGCGCTGGCTGCTGGCCAAGAGCCGGCTGCGGCTTGACGCAGAGGAACCGGTGGTCACCGCCGACGAACGCTTCGTCTTCGCCCGCCACGGCGCGCTGTTCCGCGACGCCGGCAGGGCGCTCGGCCGCTGCCGCGCCGTGGGGATGCTGCTGGCCGACCTCGACGCCGGAAGCAACGCCGACGCGGCCTGAGCGAACCGCTCAGAACAGACCGACGATGCGGCCGTCGTCGTCGATGTCGATCGAGTTGGCGGCCGGCACCCGCGGCAGGCCGGGCATGGTCATGATCTCGCCGCAGATCACCACCAGGAACTCGGCGCCGGCCGAGACCCGCACCTCGCGGATCGGCACCACGTGGCCCGACGGCGCTCCCTTCAGGTTCGGGTCGGTCGAGAAGCTGTACTGGGTCTTGGCGACGCAGATCGGCAAATGGCCGAAGCCCTCGGCCTGCAGGTCGGCGAACTGCTGGCGCACCTTCTTGTCGGCGATGATGTCGTCGGCGCGGTAGATGCGGGTGGCGACCGTCTTCATCTTGTCCCACAACGGCATCTCGTCGGGATAGAGCGGGTGGAACTGGGCGGTGCCGGCATCGGCCAGCCGCACCACCTCGCGGGCCAGGTCCTCGGCGCCGGCGCCGCCTTCCGCCCAGTGGTTGCAGACCACCGCCTTCACGCCCAGCTTGGCCGCCGCCTCGACCACCGCCTGCAGCTCCGCGTCGGTGTCGGTGACGAAGCGGTTGATGCCGACCACCGGCGGCACGCCGTAGCCCTTGATGTTCTCCACGTGGCGGGCGAGGTTGCTGCAGCCCTTGCGCACCGCCTCGACATTCTCGGTGGCCAGCGCCTCCTTCGCCACGCCGCCGTGCATCTTCAGCGCGCGCACGGTCGCCACCACCACCGCGGCGGCCGGCTTCAGCCCGGCCTTGCGGCACTTGATGTCGAAAAACTTCTCCGCGCCCAGGTCGGCGCCGAAGCCGGCCTCGGTGACGACATAGTCGCGCAGCTTCAGCGCCATCCGCGTCGCCAGCACGGTGTTGCAGCCATGCGCGATGTTGGCGAAAGGCCCGCCGTGGATGAAGGCCGGGTTGTTCTCCAGCGTCTGCACAAGGTTCGGCTTGATCGCGTCCTTCAGCAGCACGGTCATCGCGCCGTGGGCGTCGAGCTCGCGGGCGCGCACCGGCTTCCTGTCGCGGGTCTGGGCGACGATGATGTCGCCGAGCCGCCGCTTCAGGTCGTTCAGGTCGGAGGCGAGGCACAGGATCGCCATCACTTCGGAGGCGACGACGATGTCGTAGCCGTCCTCGCGGGCGAAGCCGTTGGCGACCCCGCCGAGGGAGGAGACGATCTGGCGCAGCGCCCGGTCGTTCATGTCGACCACCCGGCGCCAGGTGACGCGGCGGGTGTCGATGTCCAGCTTGTTGCCCCAGTAGATGTGGTTGTCGAGCATGGCGCTGAGCAGGTTGTGCGCCGCGCCGATGGCGTGGAAGTCGCCGGTGAAGTGGAGGTTGATGTCCTCCATCGGCACCACCTGGGCATAGCCGCCGCCGGCCGCGCCGCCCTTCATGCCGAAGCAGGGGCCGAGCGACGGCTCGCGCAGGCAGATCATCGCCTTCTTGCCGATTCGATTCAGCGCGTCGCCGAGTCCGACGGTGGTGGTGGTCTTGCCCTCGCCGGCCGGCGTCGGGTTGATCGCGGTGACCAGGATCAGCTTGCCGTCCGGCGCGTCGCGGCGCTGGTCGTAGGCGTCGAGTGCGACCTTGGCCTTGTAGTGGCCGTAGGGCTCGAGCTGTTCGGCGGGCAGGCCGAGCACGTCGCGGCCGATGTCCATGATCGGCTGCATGGTCGCTTCGCGCGCGATCTCGATGTCGGATTTCGCCATCGGACTGCTCCCCCTTCGATTCCGGTTCTTGGCCGCGCGCTTAGGCGCGGGCGAGTTGCTGCAGCGCCGCCAGCCCGACCGGGCCGCCGTCGAACTCGGCGATGGCGTCGGTCAGCACGTCCCAGACATAGGCGGCCGAGGCGCTGTCGGTGAGGAAATGATAGGCGAGCGTATCGCCCAGATCGGCCCGCACCACGATGCCGCTGAGCCGCGCCACCTGGGTCTGGGCGATGGCATGGTCTGCGAACTTGGCCGGCCGCAGGTCGACGCCGCAGATCTTGGCGAACATGCCGGCGGCCGCTGCCCCGGTCAGCATCACCCACAGGTTGGTCTCCGGCCGCGGCACCTTGTAGGCGCCGGTGCCGGCGTCCGGCCCCGGCCAGGCGGCATCGAGCTCGGCGCTGAGCCCGGGGGCGCCGTCGAGCGCGTCCAGCAGCAGCGCCTCGCTGGGTGCCAGCCGGCAGGCCAGGCTGCCGTCGGGCTGGGGCGCCGCCATGTTGTTGGCGTCCGGGACGGTCACGCCGCGGCCGCGCAGCCAGTCCAGCGCGCCGCGGCCCTTGTAGCCGGTGCGCGGCAACGGCGACAGGTCGGCCAGACCCATGCGGCGGGCGACGTCGAGCTCCAGTTTCGGTGCACCGAAGTCCATCGCTGCGGCGGTGCCGTTGACCTCGGCGAAGCGGGCGCCGGCATCGACCAGCTTGCGCCACAGGAAGCTGCGCCGGGCGAGGTCCTGGGGGCGCAGGGTCATCGAACGCTCCGCAGCTGGGGGCACCCTGCCGGTGCAACGTGCAGGCTGGACCTTGCCGTCACCTCACAGCTCCTGCCGCTTGTTGTCGGGGTCGTAGAACGGCAGCGGCACCACCTTCGCCTCGATCATGCGGCCGCCGTGGATGCGCACCTGGAACGCGGTGCCGACCTCGGCCTGGTCGGCGGCGACATAGGCCAGGCCGACCACCTTGTTCAGGCTCGGCGAGCGCGCCGCCGAGGTGACGCGGCCGGCGATCTGCCCGTCGCGAATGACCAGGTGGCATTCCTCCGGCACCGGCGCGTTGCGGTCCGGCAGCTCGAAGCCGACCAGCATCCGCTCGATGCCGCGCGCCTCCTGCATCGCGATCGAGCGGCCGCCGACGAAGAACGGCTTGTTGCGGCTGACCGCCCAGCTCATCGCCGCCTCGACCGGGTTGGTCAGGCCGTCGGTGTCCTGGCCGATGATGATGTGGCCCTTCTCCAGCCGCAGCAGCCGCTGCGCCTCGACGCCGAACGGGCGGATGCCGTCCGCCCGGCCCGCCTCGATCAGCGCGTCCCACAGCGCCTCGCCGGTCGATGCAGGTGCATGGATCTCGTAACCGAGCTCGCCGACGAAGCCGACCCGCAGCAGCCGGCAGGGGATGCCGGCGACCGTGCCCTCGCGCACGCCCATATAGGGGAAGGCGTCGGCCGACAGGTCGACGTCGGTGTTCAGCCGCGAAAGCACGTCGCGCGACTTCGGCCCGGCGATGTTGACGCCGCAATAGCTGGCGGTGACGTTGGTGACATCCACGTCCAGCCGCCACTGCGCGTTCATCAGCAGCATCTGCTGGTAGACGCCCTGCACACCCGACGTAGTGGCGGTGACGTAGAAATGCTGGTCGGAGAAGCGGCAGGCGACGCCGTCGTCGGTGACCACGCCGGTCATGTCGGTCATCAGCAGATAGCGGGCGCGGCCGACCGGCTGCTTCAGATAGGCGAAGGTGTACATGCGGTTGAGGAACTCGGCCGCGTCCGGCCCGCGCACCTCCAGCCCGCCCAGGGTCGACACGTCGATCAGCCCGACATTCTGGCGCACCGCCAGCGCCTCGGCCGCGATCGCCTTGTCGCGGTCCTGCTTCGGGCCGTAATAGGCTGGGCGCAGCCACAGGCCGGCCGGCATCATCTGCGCGCCGGCCTCGAGATGTCGGTGGTGCATGGCGGTGTGGCGCACCGGCTCGAAGCCGCGGCCGGCCAGGTGGCCGAAGGTCTCCGGCAGGTAGGGCGGCCGGCTGGTGGTGGTGCCGATGGCGGCGGCCGGCACGCCGTGCGCCCTGGCGACCAGGCGCATGGTGGTGACCGCGGAGTGGCGGCCCTGGCTCGGGCCCATGCCGACCGTCGAATAGCGCTTGACCAGCTCGACATGGTCGTAGCCGTCGGCCATGGCGTTGAGGATGTCCTTGACCTGCAGGTCCTCGTCGAAGTCGACGAAGTCCTTGCCGCGCGGGTGCCTGAAGATCGGCCAGGGGTGGGTCTGGGCCTCGGCGCCGGTGCGGTTGGCCTGGGCCGGGCGGTCCCCGGCGGCGTGGCCGGCATCGCCGGCCGCTTCCCAGCCGGCCCGCGCGCCGTCGGCGACCACCGCCTCGATGTCGAACACGCCGTTGACCGAGCCGCAGGCGAAGACATGGTCGGGCAGCGAGCGGATCGCCATCATCGCGGTGGCGTCGTCGTATTCCAGCCGGGCGCCCGCGTTGTAGAGCAGGTGCGCCGCCGGGGTGTAGCCGGTGGCCAGGCACAGCAGGTCGCAGGGGATGCTGTGGCCCTCGGCCTCGGCCTCGCCCTCGCCGGTGATGCGGGCGATCTCGATGCCGACGATCGAGCGCATACCCTTGCCGGGCTGGGTCTGCCATGGCGTGTAGCCGGTGACGACGCCGATGCCGGCCGCGAGCGCGGCCCGCGTCACCTCGTCGTCGCCCGGTTCGGGCCGCAGGTCGACGATGCCGCCGACCTCGATCCCGGCCTCGAGCAGGTCGAGCGCCACGCCGTAGCCGTCGCTGTTGGCCGCCGCCACCACCGCCCGCGTGCCGGGCCGCACGCCGTAGTGGCGGATCAGCCGCTGCGCCGCCGTGCCCAGCATCACGCCGGGCAGGTCGTTGTGGCGGAACACCATCGGCTGGTCCATCGAGCCGGTGGCGACCACCACCGCCTTCGCCCGGATCTTGAACATCCGGTTGCCCTGGATCACCGGCAGCCAGTTGTCGGCGAACCACCCCTGGCACGACGCCTCGGTCATCACCGCGATGCGCGGGTGGGCGGCGACCCGGTCGGCGAGTGTGCGCATGCGGCTGCGGCCGGCATCGGCCTCGGCGCCGAACCGGGCATAGCTCAGGGCACCGCCGAGCGCGGGGTTCTCGTCGACCAGCAGCGTGTCGGCGCCGGCGTCGGCCGCCTGCAGGGCCGCGGCCATGCCGGCGGCGCCACCACCGACCACGACCACGTCGTGGAACAGGTACTGCTTGTCGAAATAGCCGTGCTCGTGGTGCTGGTCGACCACGCCCAGCCCGGCCATGGCGCGGATCTTCGGCTCCCAATAGTCCCACGAGCCGCCGCCGAACAGCCCGCGCTTGAAGAAGGTCTTGTAGTAGAAGCCGACCGGCATGAAGCGGGCGAACCGGTCGAGGATCATCAGCCGGTCGTCGTCGAGGCTGCCCCGGTAGTTCTGGCCGGTGACGGCCATGCCCTCGGCGATCGGCCGCCGGTCGGCCAGCACGTTGGGCTCGCCGGGCAGCTGGACCAGCGTGTTGGCGTCCTGGCCGGCCATGGTCAGCACACCGCGCGGCCGGTGGTACTTGAAGGAGCGCGACAGCACCTTGACGCCGGCACCGAGCAGCGCGCTGGCGATGGTGTCGCCGGCGAAGCCCTGCACCGGCCGGCCCTCGAAGGTAAAGGCGACCGGCCGTTCGCGGTCGATCAGCAGGCCGTCCGGCGCCGGCAGGCGGGCCGCCGCGTCCATCACTTCGCCCCCTTGGCCGGCGCCGCGAAGTCGACCCGCGTCGGGAACACCTCGGAAGCCGGATAGGTGCGCAGGAAGGTGTCGGTCACCGTGTCGCGCTCGGCGATGAACCAGAAGGCGGTCGGCACGTGGCACCACCATTCGCGCACGACGCCGGCCGTGTTGTTTTCCAGGAACAGCCACGCCGCCCATTCGGTGTCGGACGCGGCCTGCGGGTCGGGCATCGGCTTGACCTCGCCGCCGCAGACGAATTCCTGCGCGTTGCGCGGCCCGTTCAGCGGGCAGTCGATCAGCTTCATGGGGTGCGTTCCGTCAATGCCCCACCGACGCCGCGCCCTTCTCGCCGACCAGGTCGAAGGTCGAGAAGCGGTCCAGCCGGAACGGGTGCAGGATGTCGGGCGGCGTGCCGGTGGCCACCGTCTCGGCCATGCGCTTGCCGGAGACCGGCGTCGCCTTGAAGCCGTAGGTGCCCCAGCCGGCGTCGATGAAGTAGTTCGGCACCGGGGTCAGGCCCATCACCGGGCTGAAGTCGGGCGTCATGTCGGCCATGCCGGCCCACTGCCGCACCAGCCGCACCTCGGCCAGGAACGGGAACAGCTCCAGCATGTGGGCCATCAGCCCTTCCTTGAAGTCGAGGGTCGAGCGCGTCGAGTAGAGCGGGGCCGGGTCGGTGGAGCCGCCCATCACCAGCTCGCCGCGGGCGCTCTGCGAGATGTAGACGTGCAGGCTGCCCGACACGATGATCGCATCGAGGAACGGCTTCATCGGCAGCGACACGCAGGCCTGCAGCGGGATGGTGCGGATCGGCAGCCTGAAGCCGGCCAGCTTGGCCACCACCGAACTCATGCCGGCGGTGGCCTGCAGCACCTTGCCGGCGTGGACGGTGCCGCGCGTCGTGCGCAGCGTGATGCCGCCCTCGCTGGCCTCGATCCCGGTCACCTCGGTCAGCTGGTGAATCTCGACGCCGCGGTCGGCCGCGCCACGGGCATAGCCCCAGGCGACGGCGTCGTGCCGGGCGATGGCGCCGGGCGGATGGTAGAGCGCGCCGAGGATCGGGTAGCGCACGTCCTCCGACATGTTGAGTTGCGGCACGATGCGCGCGATCTCGTCGCGCAGCACCAGCTCCGAATTCACGCCCATGTGCTTGTTGACCTCGGCGCGCCAGCGCATGGTGCGCAGCGCGGCGTCGGTATGGGCCAGCGTGAAATGGCCGCGCTCCGAATACATCAGGTTGTAGTCGAACTCCTCGGCCAGGCCGCGGAACAGCCGCACCGATTCGTCGTAGAAGCGCACGCCCTCCGGCGTCAGGTAGTTGGCGCGCACGATGGTGGTGTTGCGCGCGGTGTTGCCGCCGGCGAGGTAGCCCTTGTCGAGTACCGCGACATTGGTGATGCCCCAGTCGCGGGCCAGGTAGTAGGCCGCCGCCAGACCGTGGCCGCCGCCGCCGATGATCGCCACGTCGTAGGACCGCTTCAGGTCCTTCGCCTTGGGGAAATGCCGCTTGGCGGGATAGGAGCGGCGCAAACCGAACTTCAGCAAGCCCAACGCCACGTCAGCTCTCCGGGGCAACAAGTGCGCGGACCAATATTGTACCAATTTCTGGTCCGATCCTGACCAGTTGATCACAGAACAGGGGCCGACGGAATCGTTTTGTTGGCAGGGGCGTGCGGGTCGCGGACCAATCCGGACCAATGGGCCGCGACGCCCGGCCGCGTTGCGTCCTGTACGGCCCTTCCTCGGGGCGAGGATGGGGCGGATGGCATGGCGACCATGGGTCCTTCGAGACGGCGCACTGCGTGCGCCTCCTCAGGATGAGGAAGATCGTGGATGGCGGCGGCGGGAGCCGGCACGGGGCACCTGCGGGGGCCCTGGCGCCCCGCCATGTGTGCGATTCACCAGCGTTCCTCATCCTGAGGAGCCGCCTGGAAGGCGGCGTCTCGAAGGACGCAGCACCGGTGCCGCAGCGCGACGTGCTCCCAGCCTTTCCTCATCCTGAGGAGCCGCCTGCAAGGCGGCGGCTCGAAGGACGCACGACCGGCGCGGGGCTCAGGTCTTGCGGCGGGACTTCAGGAACAGGTCGAAGGCCACCGCGAGGACGATGACCAGGCCGATGACGATCTGTTGGATGTAGCTCGACACGTTGTTGAGCTGCAGGCCGTTCAGCATCACGCCGATCAGCAGCGCGCCGATCACGGTGCCGACCACGCTGCCCTGGCCGCCGAACAGGCTGGTGCCGCCGATCACCACCGAGGCGATCACGGTCAGCTCGTAGCCGATGCCGGCCACCGCCTCGGCGCTGTCCAGCCGCGCCGACAGCACGAAGGCGCCGAGGCCGGCGAAGAAGCCCATGATCACATAGACGCTGGTGATGATCAGCTTGACGTTGAGGCCGGACAGCCGCGCCGCCTCCAGGTTGCCGCCGACGGCGTAGACGTGGCGGCCGAACCGGGTGTAACGCAGCACGATATAGGCCAGCACCGCGAACAGGATGAAGATCAGCGCCGGCACCGGGATGCCGACATTGCCCAGCTCCTCCTTGAACAGCCGCTCCTTGCCCCACATGGTGTAGTCGTCGCCGAAGCCGCTGATCGGGCCGCCGCCGGAGAACAGCAGCGCGGCGCCGCGGAACACCGACATGCCGCCCAGCGTGACGACGAAGGGCGGCACCCGCAGCCAGGTGATCGCCGTGCCCTGCAGCAGGCCGCCGACGACGCCGATGGCGATCGCGGTCAGCATGGCCGCGCCCCAGCCATATCCCGCCGCCTCGGTGGCCGCGCCGACCGCGAAACGGTCTTCCAGCCCGCCCTTGGCCACCGCCGCGCCGACCAGGCCGGCGAAGGCCAGCAGCGAGCCGACCGACAGGTCGATGCCGGCGGTCAGGATGACGAAGGTCATGCCGATCGCGAGCAGGCCGGTGACCGAGACCTGCAGCACGATGTTGGTCAGGTTCAGCGGCTTGACGAAATTCGGGTTGGCCAGCCAGAACGCGACCATCAGCACGATCAGGAAGATCAGCGGCGCGAAGCGGCCGAGCAGGTCGATCACGTCGGCCTGGCGGCGCTGCGGGGCGGGTGCGGTCTCTGTGCTCATCGTCTGCCGTCTCTTGGGTGTTGGGTTCAGGCCGTCGCCCGCGCCGGCGCCGTGCTCAGGGTCATCATGCGCATCAGCTTTTCCTCGGTCGCCTCGCTGCGCGCGATCTCGCCGGTGATGCGCCCGCCGCGCATGGTGACGATGCGGTCGCTGATGGTCAGGATCTCGGGCAGCTCCGACGAGATCGCGATCACCGCAATGCCGCTGCGCGCCATGTCGTAGAGCAGCTGGTGCACCTCGGCCTTGGCCGCCACGTCGATGCCGCGGGTCGGTTCGTCGACGATCAGGATCGAGGGCCGCAGCGCCAGCCAGCGCGCCAGCACCACCTTCTGCTGGTTGCCGCCCGACAGCAGCACCACGCGCTGCTCGGGGCTGGCCATGCGGATGTTGAGGGCCTTGCGGAACTCCTCGACCTGGGCAAGCTCGGCGCGCTCGTTCATGAAGATGCCGCCGACGCTGAGCCGGTCCAGCGTCGCCATGCTGATGTTGGCGCGCACCGCCAGCGCCAGGAACAGCGCCTGCTGCTTGCGGTCCTCCGGCGCCAGCCCGATGCCGCGGCGGATGGCGTCGTGCGGCGAGCGGATGCGCACCGGTCGGCCGTCGATGAAGACGCGGCCGCTGTCGATCGGGTCGGCGCCGAACACGGCGCGGGCGAGCTCGGTGCGGCCGGAGCCGACCAGGCCGGCGATGCCGAGGATTTCGCCGCGATAGGCGGTCAGCGAGATGTCGTCCAGCACCACCGCGTGCGGGTCGCGGCCGTCGCCGTGGCGGCTGAGATGCTCGATCCGCAGCGCCTCGCTGCGTTCGGTGCCGCCGTCGTCGCGCCTGGCGAACAGCGCCTCGACGTCGCGCCCGACCATCAGCCGGATGATGTCGTCGACGGTGACGTCGGCAACCCGGCCCTCGCCGGCATTCTGGCCGTCGCGCAGCACCGTGAAGCGGTCGCACAGCGCCATCACCTCGTCCAGCCGATGGGTGACGAAGATGATGGTCAGCCCGTCGGCGCGCAGGTCGCGCGCGATCTGCATCAGCCGCGAGACCTCGGTCTCGCTCAGCGCCGAGGTCGGCTCGTCCATGATGATGATGCGCGAGCGCATCGACAGGGCGCGGGCGATCTCCACCATCTGCTGCTCGGCGACGCTGAGCGTCCGCACGGTGCGGCCCGGGTCCAGCGGCAGGCCGATCCGCGCCAGGATCTCGGCGGTGTCGCGCTGCATCCGCCGCCAGTCGATGAACGGGCCGCGCCGCGGCTCGCGCCCGATGTAGACGTTCTCGGCGATGGTCAGGTGCGGGACCAGGTTGAATTCCTGGTAGATGGTGACGATGCCGAGCTGCTGCGCCGCCACCGGGTTGGCGATGCGTACCGGCTGGCCGTCGAAGCGGATCTCGCCCTCGTCCTGCTGCTGGGCGCCGGACAGGATCTTCAACAGGGTCGACTTGCCGGCGCCGTTCTCGCCCAGCAGCGCATGCACCTCGCCGCGGCCGACGCTGAGCGACACGCCGGCCAGCGCCACCACGCCGGGAAAGCGCTTGGTCAGCCCGCGCACGGTCAGGAGTGCGTCGTCGCTCATCGGGTCTCGGTCCGGCTGTCGGGGAAAGCGAGTCGGGGCGGGCCGTCGGGCCCGCCCCGGAGTCGTCGCTCGGCTGGGCTCAGTTCAGCTCGCCGAGGCGCTCCGCGTCGGCCAGGTTGTCCTGGGTGATCACGATCGGGATCAGCAGGGTGACCGGCTCCGGCTGGGTGCCGTTGCGCAGGAACTCGACCATCACCTGCATCGCCTTGCGGCTCTGGCCGCCGGGGAACTGCTCGACCGTGCCGGCGAGGCCGCCGTCGCGCACGCTGGCCAGCGCCTCCGGCAGCGCGTCGAAGCCGATGATGGCGATCTGGTCCTGCATGCCGAGGGCGGTCACCGCCTCCAGCGCGCCCAGCGCCATGTCGTCATTGGCCGCGACGATCACGTCCGGCGGGGAGTCGAGGCCGGCCATCAGGCTTTCGGTGACCGACAGGCCCTGGTCGCGGGCGAAGTTCGCGGTCTGCTCGGCGACGAACACGTACTTGTCGCTCATGCCGTCCAGCACGTTGTGGACGCCGGCATTGCGGTCGATCGCCGGGCTGGCGCCGGGCTGGCCCTGCAGGTTGACGATGCGCGCGCCGTCCGGGAAGTGCTCGACGATCCAGTGGCCCTGGGCCTCGCCGCCCGCGACGTTGTCGGCGCCGACATGGGCCAGGATGCCGGCCACGCCCTCGACCCGGCGGTCGATGGTGACGACGGGCACGTCGTTCTCGATCGCCGCCTCGAGCGCGGGCGCCATCGCGTTGACGTCGATCGGGCTGATGACGATGCCGTCGACGCCCTGGATTACCGCGTTCTCGACGTCGGCGGTCTGCTTCGGCGCGCTGTTCTGGCCGTCCGATTCGACGGTGGCGACGCCCAGCGCCTCGCCCTCGGCCTTCAGCGCGTTCATCATGTGCACGAAGAACGGGAAGCCCAGGCTGGGCACCGAGGTCATGATCGTCAGGTCCTGCGCCGCGGCGGTCGTGCCGCCCAGCGCCAGCATCGCGGTCGTGGCGGCAGCGGCGAATCTGAAGCGAGTGATCTTCACGTCTGTTTCCTCCCGAGGATTGCGCGCACGCGTGGCCGGGACCGGCCTCCGGCGATGTCGTATGATCGCTCTTGCGCGTGGCCGCGATGTCATAGCGCAACGGCCCGGGAGTCAACCGGGATTGCGCGCGCCGGGAGGAAAAACCGGCCTAGTTGCCGCGGGTTGCGGCCAGTGTGAATGCGATGGCAACGTCGAAGCCGACGATGTCGTCGATCGCCCAGTCGCCCTGGCCGACGTCGTAGTCGATGCGGTTGACGCTCAGCCCGCCGGCGATGCGGGCGCTGTCGCCGTCGATGGCGAAGGTAAAGGGCAATGTGACCGGTCGGCTGCGGTCGCGAATGGTCAGCGTGCCGTCCGCCTCATAGGCGTCGCCGCCGAGGGCACGGAAGGTTTCAGCCGCAAAGGTTGCAGTCGGGAAGGCGGCCGCGTCGAACCATTCCGGCTTGACCAGCTCTTCGGTCTTCTCCGGCGTATCGGCCTCGATGCTGGCGATCTGGACGGTCACCGTGACGCGGCTGCCGGCCAGGTCGGCGGGGTCGAAGGCGATCTCGGCCTCGAATGCGCCGAACCGGCCCTCCAGCGGCTTCTCCGAAAAGGACACGGTCCAGGCCAGGCTGCGGTCGGCGGGGTCGACTGTCCAGACGTCGGCGGCGCCGGCACCGGCGGCGGAAGCCAGCAACAGCGCACAGGCGAGGGCGGGCTTCATCAGGCTCGGCATCGGATGAACTCCCTGTTCTGCTGGCAGGCGCCTACCGCTCCGGCCGCAGGCGGGCGAAGGGCAGCATGCGAATCAGCACGTTGTCGCGGAAGAAGACATGGTGAGCCAGCGCGGCCGCCGCATGCAATGCGACGACCGCGATCAGCAGGTTCGACAGCAGTCCGTGCAGGCCGCGCAGGCGATCGCGCGCGTCGGCATCGGCGTCCAGCAGGTTGGGCACCGTGAACAGGTCGAAGAAACGGGTCGGGATCAGCGTGTGCGACAGCGGGTCGGCCGAGACGAACAGCCAGCCCGAAAGCGGCATGGCGAAGATCAGCGCATAGAGGGCGATGTGGCTGGCGTGCGCCGCCCAGACCAGCGCGCGGCCGTGACGCGCCGGCACCGGCGGGGCCGGACTGACCACGCGCCAGGCCAGCCGCAGCACCGCCAGCGCAAGCACGACGAAGCCGAACGACTTGTGCAGCTGGTAGAGGTCGTAGCCCCAGCTGCCCGGCATCTTCTCGGCCAGCGGCAGATCCTCCATCACCCAGCCGACGACGACCATGGCGACGATCAGCGCCGCCGTCGCCCAGTGCAGGGCCTGGGCGACGGCGCCGTAGCGGTCCGGCGTGTTGCGAAGGGGCATGGCGCGTTCCATCCGGTTCGGCGCGCGATCCTCGCGGGCGGGCGGGGCGGCGGCAGTGACGGGCGTCACCCGGCTTAGCTGTCGCGGTCGGTTTCCGCCAGCGTCGCCTCGCCCGACACGCGGATGGTGACCGCGTCGCCGACGGCCGGCGCGAACAGACCGAGCCCGAAGGCCGAGCGGCTGACCTGGGTCGTTGCCGTGAAGCCGAGGGTGCGCACTCCGGTCATCGGATGGTCGGCCAACCCGTTGACCTCGACCGCGAACACAACCGGCTGCGTCGTCCCGCGGATGGTCATCTCGCCGGCGACGGTCAGCGTCTCGTCGCCGGTGCGTTCCACCGCGGTGCTGGCGAAGGTGACGGTGGGGTAGGTGGCGACATCGAAGAAGTCGGCGCTGCGCAGGTGGGCGTCGCGGTCCGCCCAGCCGGTGTGCAGGCTGTCGGCCACGATGGTCACCGAAAGCCGCGAGTTGGCGGGTTCGGCCTCGTCGACGCTCAGCGTGCCCTGCCAGTCGGTGAACGTGCCCTGGGTGGTCGAGAAGCCGAGATGGTCGTACTCGAACAGGATCTGGGTGTGCGAGGGGTCGAACTGGAAGCTGTCGGCGGCGCCCGCAGGGGCAATCAGGCCGAGGGCGAGCGACGCGGCAAGGGAAGCGGCGAGCTTCATGGCAGGTTCTCCGTTGGTTGATGGACGATGAGGGTGGGCAGCTCAGACAGCCGCGGCCAGCCGGCCGCGGTCGTGCGGTGCGGCGAAGTCGATGGCGGGCCCGCGCGGCACGATCCGGTGCGGATTGATGCTCTCGTGACTGGTGTAGTAGTGACGGCGGATGTGGTCGAAATTCACGGTGGCGGCCACCCCCGGCCACTGGTAGAGCTCGCGGGTGTAGGCCCAGAGGTTGGGGTAGTCGACCAGCCGGCGCAGGTTGCACTTGAAGTGCCCGACATAGACCGGGTCGAAGCGGACCAGCGTGGTGAACAGCCGCCAGTCGGCCTCGGTGATGCGGTCGCCGAGCAGATAGCGCCGGTCCGACAGCCGCCGCTCCAGCCAGTCCAGGGTGTCGAACAGCGGACCGACCGCCTCGTCATAGGCCGCCTGGGTGGTGGCGAAGCCGCAGCGGTAGACGCCGTTGTTGACCGTCTCGTAGACCCGCGCGTTGACGGCATCGATCGCGTCGCGCAGGTCCGCCGGATAGAGGTCGAGCGCCGCGTTGCCGGCGTCGCCGCCGACGCCGTCGAACGCGCCGTTGAACATGCGCAGAATCTCGGCCGACTCGTTGTTGACGACGGTGCCGGTCTCGCGGTCCCACAGCACCGGCACGGTCACCCGGCCGGTGTAGTGCGGGTCGGCCATCAGGTAGATCTCGCGCAGGTAGCAGGCGCCGTTGACCGTGTCGGGCACGGCGCCCGGCGCTTCGGTGAACTGCCAGCCGTCGGCGCCCATGAACGGGTCCACCACCGAGACCGAGACCGCGCCCTCCAGCCGCTTCAGGGCGCGGGCGATCAGCGTGCGGTGCGCCCACGGACAGGCCAGCGAGACGTAGAGGTGATAGCGCCCGGCCGCCGCCGGATAGGCCTTGCGTCCCGCCGGCGCGCCGGTGCCGTCCGCCGTCACCCAGTCGCGGAACCGGGTCTGCGGCCGCTCGAACCGGCCACCCGATTTGTCGGTCTCGTACCAGCGGTCGCGCCAGACGCCGTCGACCAGCAGCCCCATCGCCGGCCTCCTCAGGCCGCCAGCTTGGCGGCGATGGCGGCCAGATGCGCGCCCTGGAAGCGGGCAAGGCCGAGCTCGCGGGCACTGGGCCGGCGGCTGCCGTCGCCGCCGGCGATGGTCGAGGCGCCGTAGGGCGTCCCGCCGGTGATCTCGTCCAGCGTCATCTGCTCGGTCGCGGTGTAGGGCAGGCCGACGATCACCATGCCGAGGTGCAGCAGCGTGGTGTGGAACGAGAGGATCGTGCTCTCCTGGCCGCCGTGCTGGGTGGCCGAGCTGGTGAACACGCCGGCCGGCTTGCCGACCAGCTTGTTCTGCGCCCACAGCCCGCCGGCCTGGTCCAGGAAGTTGCGCATCTGCGACGCCATGTTGCCAAAGCGGGTCGGCGTGCCGAACAGGATGCCGTCGTAGTCGGCCAGTTCGGCCACGGCGGCGACCGGCACGTCCGCCTCGATCCGATAGCCGGACTTCTCGGCTACGTCGGCCGGCACCAGTTCGGGCACGCGACGGATCGCGACCTCGACGCCGTCGACGCCGGCGGCGCCCTCGGCCGCCGCCTTCGCCATCGCCGCGATGTGGCCATAGCTGCTGTAGTACAGCACGAGGATGCGGGTCATCGGGTGCTCCCTTGCTCAGGCCGTCGTTGCGGAGGCGGGGTGCCCCGGTCGTCGCCTGCAACCGGACTTAGGCGCTGCGGTGCCGCCGGACTAGTCGCTCATCCGATAACTTTTTGTTTCCGTACAGAAACGTTCAGCGACGCCTGTTGACCAAGAGGATGCCGCCACAGATCACCGCGATGGCGAGCCAGACCCAGATGGCGTGGCGCTCGCTGAATACCGCCATGCCGAACACCACGCCGGACGCGGTGATGACGTAGCTGATCTGGCTGAAATAGACCGGCCCGGCCAGCCGCTGCAGTTCGAAATAGAGGATGTAGATCAGCCCGCCGACGAAGAAGATCGCCACCGTCGACCAGTCGCCCAGGTCGGCCGGCGGCAGCGGCCAGTAGAAGGCGTCGGTGACGAGCATCGCCGGCGTCAGCCACAACGCCGCCGCAACCAGCATGCCGACCGCGAGCGTGATCGGGTGCGCCCCCGGCGGCCAGGCGATGTTGCGATAGACGTTGCCGCTGGCGAGCGCCACCGGCATGACCAGGCCGAGCAGCACCCAGTGCAGCGCCTCGGGGCTGGGCAGGCTGGACTGCGGCAGCAGGATCAGCAGGGTGCCGGCCAGGCCCATGGCCAGGCCGGCGCTGCGCAGCGGGTCGAACCGGTCGATGCGGACAGCCATGGCGAAGGCGTAGGTGAACAGCGGCGACAGCGCATAGAGCACCCCGGTCAGCCCGGTGCCGATCGGCGCGACCACGGTGAAGGCCAGGGTGTTGGGGAAGGCGGTCGAGATCAGGCCGGCGATGGCGTAGTAGCGCAGGTGGCGCGCGTCGACCGTCAGCGGCACGCGGCGCAGGCGGGCCACGCCGGCGATGATCGTAGCACCGCCGACGCAGTTCCAGAAGGCGAAGGCCATCGGCGGTACGCCGTCGGCGGTCGCCTGCCGGCCCATCACCAGCATGACGCCCCAGATGGTGCCCAGCCCCAGCAGCAGCGCCAACGGCGCCCAGGGCGGCGCGGTGCGGGCCCGCTCGGTCGCGGCGGTCAAAGGAACACCGCGGCCAGGTCGATGGTGGTGCGCCGGCCGAGGTCGTCGAAATGAGCGTCGAGCCAGCGGCCGGCGTTGGCGTGGCCCAGGTCGTGCAGATAGCTGAGGAAGTCCCAGTCGGCGTTCAGCTTGCTGGTATGGCCGAGGTCGTAGAGATCGTCGGCGCCGTCGACCATGTGCACGTGCAGGCGCTTGTAGCGGCTTTCGTCGACCCGGTTCTCGTGCAGCAGCCGCGAGACGAACTCGATCGCCCGCATCTCCTTCATCAGCCCGGCGTTGAAGGTGATCTCGTTCAGCCGGTCGACGATGGCGTTCGGCGTCGTCGGGATTTCGGCGCGGCGGATCGGGTTGATCTGCACCAGCATGATGTCGCGCGCCGATGCGTTGTAGATCAGCGGGAAGATCGCGGGATTGCCGGAATAGCCGCCGTCCCAGAAGGCGTCGCCGTCGATCTCGACCGCCTTGTAGAGGAAGGGCAGGCAGGCCGAGGCCATGCAGGCGTCGAGGCTCAGCTCGTCGGGCCCGAACACCTTGATCTTGCCGCTGATCACGCTGGTGGCGCAGACGAACACCTTCGGATGGCAGCGCGCGCGCAGGGCGGCGAAATCCACCTGCTCGGCCAGCACGGTGCGCAGCGGGTTCCAGTCGAACGGGTTGAACTGGTAGGGCGAGAACAGCCGCGACAGCAGGTCGAAGGTGAAATAGACCGGCGAGGAATCCAGGTTCCAGCCGGCGGTCAGCCGGTCGAGCGGCGTGCGCGGGAACGGCCCGAACCGGCCGATCGTCGCCATCCGCCGCCAGAACGCCTCCAGCGCCGCCGCCGCGGCCTTGCGCCCGCCGACCCGCATGCCGTTGGCCAGCACCGCGGCGTTCATCGCGCCGGCGCTGGTGCCGCTGATCGCCTCGATCTCGATACGCTCGTCCTCGAGCAGCCGGTCGAGCGCACCCCAGGTGAACGCCCCGTGCGACCCGCCGCCCTGCAGCGCCAGGTTGATGGTCTTCACGGGCATGGGCAAAGTCGCTGCGACATACGCACTTGCACTTCAACGCTCGACTGTCGTGCTCGCCCTTGCGGCGAGGATCCATCGCGCCGCCCAGTTGGATGTCGATGGCCTATTATGTCTACATGCTGGCGAGCAAGCCCTACGGCACGCTGCATATCGGCGTGACCAACGACCTTGTCCGGCGGGTCTGGGAGCATCGGGAAGGCTTGGCCCCTGGATTCACGAAGCGATATGCGGTCAAGCGGCTAGTGTATTTCGAGCCCCATGACGATGTGAACCAGGCAATCGCGCGCGAGAAGCGGCTGAGGCGCTACGGACGCGACCGCAAGATCGAGTTGATCGAGCGCGACATCCGGTTCTGGGAAGATCTCTGGCCGGCCATTCTGCGGTAGGCGCAAGTGGTCCTCGCCGCAAGGGCGAGGACGACAGTGGCGGGGATCCTACCCGCCGATGTCGAAGTTGATGCCTTGGGCCAGCGGCAGGGCGCGGGAGTAGTTCACGGTGTTGGTCTGGCGGCGCATGTAGGCCTTCCAGGCGTCGGAGCCGGATTCGCGGCCGCCGCCGGTGTCCTTCTCGCCGCCGAAGGCGCCGCCGATCTCCGCCCCCGACGGGCCGACGTTGACGTTGGCGATGCCGCAATCGCTGCCGGTCGCCGACAGGAACGTTTCCGCCTCGCGCACGTCGTTGGTGAAGACGCAGGACGACAGGCCCTGCGGCACCTCGTTCTGCAGCGCGATCGCCTCGGCGAAGTCGCGGTAGCGCATGGCGTAGAGGATCGGCGCGAAGGTCTCCTCGCGCACCGTGTCGGTCTGGCCGGGCATCTCGACCAGCGCCGGGCGCACGTAGCAGCCGTCGGCGATGCCGTCGACCGCGACCCGCTCGCCGCCGTGCACGGTGCCGCCCTCGCCGCGCACGCGGTCGAGCGCATCCTCCATCCGGCCGAGCGCGCCCTCGTCGATCAGCGGCCCGACCAGGGTGCCGGCCTCGCGCGGGTCGCCGACCGCGATCTGGCCGTAGGCCGCCTTCAGCCGGCCGATCAGGCTGTCGTAGACGTCGTCGTGCACGATCAGCCTGCGCAGCGTGGTGCAGCGCTGGCCGGCGGTGCCGGCGGCCGAGAACACGATGGCGCGGACGGCGAGGTCGAGGTCGGCCGATGGCGCCACGATCATGGCGTTGTTGCCGCCGAGCTCCAGCAGCGCGCGGCCGAAGCGCCCGGCCACCGTGGGGCCGAGCTCGCGGCCCATGCGGCAGCTGCCGGTGGCGCTGACCAGCGGCAGGCGGGCGTCGCCGGCCAGCTGCTGGCCGACCTCGCGGCCGCCGATGGCCAGCTGGCTCAGCCCGGACGGCGCGCCGTCGAAGCGGGCGGTGGCGCGGGTGAACAGGGTCTGGCAGGCCAGCGCGGTCAGCGGCGTCTTCTCCGACGGCTTCCAGATCACCGGGTCGCCGCAGACGATGGCCAGCGCGAAGTTCCACGACCACACCGCGACCGGGAAGTTGAAGGCGGAGATCACTGCGATCGGACCGAGCGGATGCCAGGTCTCGCGCAGCGCGTGGCCCGGCCGCTCGCTGGCGATGGTCAGCCCGTAGAGCTGGCGCGACAGCCCGACCGCGAAGTCGCAGATGTCGATCATCTCCTGCACTTCGCCGCGGCCTTCCTCGGCGATCTTGCCGGCCTCGACCGTGACCAGCGCACCGAGTTCGGCCTTGTGCGCGCGCAGCTCGTCGCCGAACAGCCGGATCAGCTCGCCGCGCCGCGGCGCCGGTACCTGCCGCCATGCCGCGAAGGCCGCGCCGGCCCGCTCGATCTTGCGGTCGACCGCGTCGGGCGCGTCGACCGCGACGCTGCCGATGACGCTGCCGTCGATCGGGGTGCGGACCTCCAGCCCGCCGCCGCCGACGGCTTCCGCCGGCACATGGAGCGATTCGAGCAGGGCGGCGATGTTCATCGGATGCGGGTTCCCTCGCTGTCTCCGGGCTCAGCCGCGTTGCCTACACGATCGGCGGCAAATGGGGAAGCGGGCGGGACTGGCTGCCGCCGTGCCGGCCGGATGACGATGACCCGTCACCGTGCCGGCAGAGCGTCGCTCCAGTCGTCCGGCAGCACGATCATGTAGGTGTCGACAGCCTGGGTGCCGGACCGGCCCCAGTTGCTGGTGAACAGGATCCGGGTCAGGTCGCGGTTGGCCGTTGCCTGGGGCTCGGCCCAATAGTCGTGTTCCTGCGCCTGGTCGACGACCGCGTGGGTGTGGGCGAGCCGCACGACGCGGCCGCCGGGCTTCAGTTCGAGCAGGAAGACCTGGTCGTCCATCCAGGTGCCGGCGGCCGGCTGGCCGCCGCTGTAGGTGGAGACCACGGCCCAGCCGGGGCGGCCGAAGGCCTGGCCGGAGAAATGGAAGCCGAGCGGGCTGTGCGAGAAATCGATCGGCAGCAATGGCGTGACCGCACCCGATGCCAAGTCCAGCATCGCGATGGTGTCGTTGTCGATGTCCTGGAACACCAGCACCTCGCGCCCGGCGGCATCGAGCGCCAGGTCGGAATGGCCGACGATGCGTAGCAGGCCGCGGCCCTGGGCGAGGCTGCGGTCGTAGACCATCAGGCCGCAGGGATCGGCGTCGCTGCCGAGCGTGCCGCGCTCGCAGTAGCGGTCGAGATAGGCCAGGACATAGGTGCCGAGCGGGCTGACGGTGACGGAATCGATCTCCCGCGCCTCGGCCGGCCACCCGTCCAGCGGGTGCAGGCCGACGATCCGGTCCTTCAGCGCGTCGTAGACCAGCAGCGCCGCCGCCAGCCAATCGCCATCCTCCGCCATCATCGCCCAGTAGCGGCCGTCGGCGGAGGGGCTGCCCTCGTAGCGCGTCCACACCGCGGCCAGGTCGCGGCCCGGCAGGTCGGTGGCGAAGTCGCGCACGATCCGCGTCGCGCCGCTGTCGGTCAGGTGGGCCATCAGACGGGTCCCGTCGCTGAACAGGATGCGGGCGGGATCGGCGGCGTCCCAGCGCGGGTCGATCCCGAGCGGCAGACCGGCCAGCGGGCGTAGCGTGCGCGCGTCGTAGAGGTACCAGCCGCCGCCGACGCTGCGCAGCAGGAAGCGGCCGCCATCCGCATTGAACGCCTGCACGCGCGAATATTCGTTCTTGATGCCGGCCGGATCGTCGCCGTCGGCGAGATCCGCATCGCGGTCGGTGACCCTGACGATGCAGGTGCCGAAAGCCGGATCGACATAGGCCTCGCGCGGGCGCGGCTCGACGCGTTGCGGGGTCTGGCGCAGCTGCAGGTCGAGGACGATCGGCGCCGGCGGTGCGGCACAGGCGTCCACCGCGACCGACTGGGCGGCGGCGGACTGCCACAGCGTGCCTGCCAGCACCATCGCGGCGGCCCGACCGGCGAGCGCAACGCTCCGTGCCTGCGCGACAATCATGGCAGCGACACCTCCCCGGAGGCGTCGGTCGCAGCCCGACGCCATGCCGGCAAGACAGCGTAGACCTTCTGCGGCGGGGCACAATGCGACGCGCTGTGCCGCGTCGCGGCCCGCGACCGTCCTTGTCTAGCGGTCGGCGGCCAGCACCGCGTCCGACAGCGGCTCGGCGCCGGTCCGGGTGACGACGCTGGTGCGGCCCAGGGTCATGGCCAGCCCGCGGTCGTCGTCGAAGATGATGATGTGGATGAAGAACACCATGCCGGGCGCGATCGCGGCGGGGTTGTCGCGATAGAACATCGGCCAGTCCATCCAGGTCGGCGTGAAGGTGGCGCCCAGGCCGTAGCCGCAGGCGTTCATCCGCCAGCGCGACAGGCCGGCCTCGTCCAGATGGCGGGCGTGGGCGGCATAGATGTCGCCGGCGGTGCGGCCGGGGCGCAGCGCGTCCTCGCAGGCGAACAGCGTGTCGCGGGCGACGGCATAGAGCGCCTGGCGGTCGGGGTCGCGGTCGGGTCCGAGGCGGCCGTCGCCGGCGTCCTCGGCCCCGACGGTGAAGCTGCGCATCAGCGCGGCGTGGTAGTGGCGGTAGGCGCCGGCCCATTCCAGGGTCAGCTGGTCGCCCGCCTGCAGCCGCTGGCGGCCGGAGGCATAGCGGCACAGCCGGGCGCGCGGGCCGGAGCCGATGATGAACTCGTTGCCGGGATAGTCGCCGCCGCCTTGGAACACCGCGCCCTGCATCGCGGCAAGCACCGCGTTCTCGTGCGCGCCGGGCGCGGCGGTGGCCAGCGCGGCGCGCCAGGCGTCGTCGGCCAGTGCGGCGGCGCGGCGGACGTGGGCCAGCTCGGCCGGGCTCTTCACCGCGCGCAGGCGGGTGACCAGGTCGGAGGCGTCCTCCAGCCGCGCGATGTTGCCGATGGCGGCGTCGAGCCGGCGGCCGGCCGCGGCGGGCAGGCCATAGCTGTCGTACTCGACGCCGAGCCGGCCGCCGCGGGCGCCGTGCTCGAGCAGGATGTCCTCCAGGTCGAGCACCGGGTCGGCATCGACGCCGTCGGCCCAGACCCGGATGTCGGACAGCACCGAGGTCATCTGCGCCTGGCGGCGGTCGGGCGCGCGGGTCAGCAGGGTCAGCGTGCCGTCGACGCCGAGATAGAGGCACTGGAAGAAGCAGAAGCCGAAGCTCTCATAGCCGGTCAGCCAGGCCATGGTCTCCTGCTTGAAGGCGAGCAGGCCATCGAGCCCGCGCGACTGCAGGGCGGCGCGCGCCGCCTGCTGGCGCGCGGCATATTCGGCGGGCGCGAACGGCAGGTCGGTCATCGCAGTCGCTGCCTCACGGTTCCTCCGCCAGCACGATGGCGGAGAGCTGGCGGCCATAGTCGGGCTCGCCGGCATGGGTGGTGCGCCGGTAGCTGAAGAACAGCGCCGGCTCGGCATAGGTGTCGCGGTCCAGCCGGTCGACCGCAGCCAGGTCCAGCGGCGCGAGCCGGGATTCGACATAGCCGACCAGGTCGAACTGGTAGCGGCCGGGCCGGACGCCGGCGGCGAAGAAGGCCGCGTTGGCCGCGTCCTCGGCCAGGAAGCCGTCGCGGAAGGCCTGGTCGACCTCGTAGGACGACTGCGCGATGGCCGGCCCGATCGCCGCGGCGATGCTGCCGCGCGCGGCGCCGAGCGCCTCCATCTGCGCGACCGTGGCCTCGGCGATGCCGGCCCTGGCGCCGCGCCAGCCGGCGTGGGCCGCGCCGATCACGCCGGCCTCCAGGTCGGCGAACAGGATCGGCGCGCAGTCGGCGGTCATGATGCCCAGCACGATGCCCGGCGTGCGCGTCGCCAGCCCGTCGGCGCGCGGTGCCCGGTCCCAGGACCACGGCGTCGCCACCGCAACCGCGGTGCCGCTGTGGACCTGGTGGACGGTGACGATGTCGGGCTCGCCCTGGCCGAGCGCGGCGGCGGCGCGGGCCCGGTTCTCGCGCACCGCGGCGCGGTCGTCGGCGGAGCCGTAGCCGCAGTTGAGCCCGGCATAGATGCCGGCGCTGACGCCGCCCTCGCGGGTGAAGAAGCCGTGCCGCACATGATGTGCGGTGGCGAGCAGGGCGGGGGCGTGCAGCGGAGTGGCGGCCATGGCGTCGTAGAGCCTACTGGAAACCCGGTGTCGGCCCGAGATCCGGCTGGGCCACCGCCAGCACGCGGAACAGGCCGCCCATGGCGTCGTCGTCGATCAGCCGGTGCGCCGCGGCGTTGAGCTCGTCGGCACGCGCGGGATTGGCCTGGATCAGCGCCTGCAGCCGCTCGGCCAGGCCGAGGTTGAGCAGGAAGCGGCCCTGGTCGACCGGCCCGTCGATGCGGCAGTCCGCGCCCGCCGCCGCACGCGCCAGCGCGCCGAAATCCACATGGGTGGTGATGTCGGCCTGCCCCGGCGCGTGGAACACGTCGACGCGATCGTGGCCGCGCACCGACTGCAGCGTGCTGCCGACGCCGCCGCCGCGGTGGGCATAGTCGATGACCAGCGCGGCGCCGCCCTGGCGCGCGACCCGCCGTGCGATCTCCGCCATCTGCGCCTCGCGCTCCGGGGCGTATTCGATCACGATCGTCGCCGGCATGCGGTGGAACATCGGGTGCAGCTCGGCCCGCGCGTCGTGGCCGATGTCGCGCCAGCGGCCGAACAGGCGCCGGCCGGCATCGACCACCACGAACATTTCCTGCCAGCCCTCGCCGAAGCGGCGCAGCTGGCGCACCGGCAGGGCGTCGAAGAATTCGTTGGCGACCAGCAGCAGCGGGTCGCGCGGCACGCCGGCGAAGCGGTCGTGCCAGGTCGGCCGGTACGCGTCCAGGCGCTTGGCCTGTTCCGCGCGCAGCCGGTCGTTGCATTCGACCAGGTGCAGCCGCGCGGCCTCGGCGAAGGCCGGATCGGCGGCCGCGCCGGCGCGCAGCGCATCGGCCATCAGCACGCCGCGGCCCGGCCCCAGCTCGACCAGGTTGAACGGAGCCGGACTGCCGATCGCCTGCCAGCGGTCGACGCACCACAGCCCGACCAGCTCGCCGAACACCTGGCTGACCTCCGGCGCGGTGATGAAGTCGCCCTCCGCCCCGATCGGCGTGCCGACGACGTAGTAGCCGTGATCCGGGTCGGTCATCGCCATGCGGATGAAGGCGTCGAGCCGGAGCGGGCCGTCCTCGCGGATCAGTCGGATCATGCGCTCGACCAGCGGTGCGCCCGCCGCCATGGCCCCGCCCTCCTAGTCCGGCCCCAGCGGCAGCTTCGGGCGCATGCGCCCGTTGACGATCAGCCCGATGCCGACCAGCAGCATCGGCAGCGACAGCAGCTGGCCCATGGTGATCGCCTGGCCGATGATGAAGCCGAGGTGTGCGTCCGGCTCGCGGAACAGCTCGCCGATCATCCGCGCGACGGCATAGCCGGCGAGGAAGGTGCCGGCCAGCGTGCCCGGCCGGCGGAACGCATCGGTGCGGGTGCGCACGATCCACAGCACGGAGAACAGCACCACGCCCTCCAGGAACGACTGGTAGAGCTGGCTCGGGTGGCGGACCAGCTGCTCCGGGTCGCACTTGAACACCATGCCCCAGGACACGTCGGTGGGCCGGCCCCACAGCTCGCCGTTGATGAAATTGGCGATGCGGCCGAGGAACAGCCCGATCGGCACCGCGCAGGTGACGACGTCGCCCAGCCGCAGGAACGAGATCCGCCGCTTCATCGCGAACAGCCAGATCGCCAGGATCACGCCCAGCATGCCGCCGTGGTAGGACATGCCGCCGGTCCACAGCATCGGGATTTCCTGGGGATTCTCCAGGTAGTAGCCCGGCTTGTAGAACAGCACGTAGCCGAGGCGGCCGCCGAGGATGACGCCCAGCGCGGCCCAGACGAAGAAGTCGTCGACCATGCGCGTGGTCATGAAGGTCGGCGGCCGGTGGGCGAGGTAGGTGACGAAGCGCCAGCCGACGATCAGCGCCACCACATAGGCCAGCGCGTACCAGGTGATCTGGAAGAAACCGAGGTCGAGCGCGACCGGGTCGATGACGCCGCAGGTGTTCATGGATGCGGCCCCCCGCTCAGCCGTGCCGTCGCGTCAGCGATAGCGGTCCGGGGCCTCGAGATAGCCTTGCACATAGGCCCGGACGCCGTCCTCGAGTGTGGTGAACGGGCGTTGATAGCCGGCCTTGCGCAGCCTGTCCACTTCCGCCCGGGTGAAATACTGGTACCGGTCGCGGATCGCGGCCGGCATGTCGACATAGTCGATCGCCGGCGTCCGCCCCAGCGCGGCGAACACCGCGCCGGCAAGCTCGGCGAAGCTGCGCGCCGTGCCGGTGCCGAGGTTGAACAGGCCGCTGACGCCGGGGTTGTCGAGCAGCCACAGCATCGCGTCGACGCAGTCGTCGACCCAGATGAAGTCGCGGCGCTGGTCGCCGTCGGCGACGTCGGCGCGGTGCGAGCGGAACAGGTTGCAGCGCCCGCCGGCGGCGACCTGGCCGTGCACCCGCTCGACCACGCTGAGCATGCCGTCCTTGTGGTATTCGTTCGGGCCGTAGACGTTGAAGAACTTCAGCCCGGCCCACTGCGGCGGCGCCGGCCGGTCCTCGGCCACGATGCGCGCGACCATGCGGTCGAAGGCGTGCTTGCTCCAGCCATAGGCGTTCAGCGGCCGCAGCCGGGCCAGCCCCTCCGGGGTGCCGTCGTCGTCGAAGCCCTGGGCGCCGTCGCCGTAGGTGGCGGCCGACGAGGCATAGACCAGCCGCACGCCGTTCGCGGCGCACCAGTCCCACAGCATGCGCGACAGCATCAGGTTGGTCCGCACGATCAGGTCGGCATCGGTCTCGGTTGTCGCCGAGATCGCGCCGAGGTGGAACACCAGCTCCAGCCCGGCGCCGTGGCGGTCGAGGAAGGCCGGCAACTCGTCCGGCGGCACGAACCGCGCGATCTCGCGCCTGGCGATGTTGCGCCACTTGTCGCCCTGGCCGAGGCGGTCGCAGACGGCAACGGCGGTGCGGCCGCGCGCCTCCAGCCCGGCCAGCAGGTTGGAGCCGATGAAGCCGGCGCCGCCGGTCACCAGGATCATGGCGCGGCCCGCGTCATCGGCGGGCCCGCGGCCGTCGGCATCTGCGGTGCATGGCCGCTGTCCCTCTGCCGCCCGCGCGAAAGGGCTTGGCGTCGCGCCCGGCGGTGATAGCTTGTGCGGCATGCGCCGGCAAGGCGGCGCGTCAGGCTCGGCGCCGACGGGCGGTGCGTCAGGCTCGGCGCCGACGGGTCGCGCTGGGAAGCAATGCGAGGAGAGTGGCGATGCGGGGCGATCCGCGCCTGATCGACGACCTGTCACGGCTGGCCAGCGGCGCCGTCGGCGCGCTCAACGAGATGCGCACCGAGGTCCGCGACGAGGTGCGCGACCGCATCCGCCGCGCCATGGGCAGCCCGGACGCCAGCCTGCGCGAGGAAGTGGCCGCCGCGCTCGAGCTTGCCGCCAACGCCCGCGCCGAGCAGGAAAAACTGCAGGCCCGGGTCGACGCGCTGGAGGCCCGGCTGGCCAGGCTGGAGGACGACGCCAAGCCGGCCCCGAAGCGCACCCCGGCCAAGCCGAAGTCGAGCCTGCACGGCAAGAAGATGGCGTAGCGGCGGCGTCCCGACCGCCGGCTCAGATCACCGCCAGCGCCTCGCGCGCCGGGTGGCGGAGCAGGGCGGCGAGGATGGCGAGGCCGTGGCGCAGGTCGTCGTCATTGGCCAGCCCGTTGAGGCAGACGCGCACCGCGTGCAGCGGCACCGGCGCGGCCGAGGGGTGGGCGGCGCCGTCGGCCTGGCCGCCGGGGTTGACCAGGAAGGCGTCGCCGGGCGTCACGCTGACCCCGCGGGCGTTGAGCGCGCCGACGAAGTCGTGCAGCCGCCAGGAGGCGGGCAGCGGCATCCACAGGTGGAAGGCGCGGCCGTTGCCGCCGCCGCGCGGGTCGTAGAGGTCGCCGAGCATGGCCGCGGCCAGCCGCTGGCGGCGGCCGGCGCTGGCGCGCTGGCGTTCCGCCGCTTCCTCGGCCAGGCCGCTGTCGATCAGATGCATGGCCAGCTCGCTCTGCAGCGGCGCGCCCATCAGCATGGTGGTGCGCAGCGCCGCGCTGATCGCCGGCATCAGCCGCTCCGGCCCGGCGACGAAGCCGATGCGCAGGCCCGGCGCCACCGCCTTCGACAGGCTGGAGACATAGACCGCGCGTTCCGGCGCGAAGATGCGCATCGGCGGCGGCGCGTCGGGCGCCAGGAAGCCATAGACGTCGTCCTCGACCAGCCAGACCTCGTAGCGCCGCGCGATCTCGGCGATCCGCGCCCGCCGCGCCTCGGTCAGTACCGCGGTGGTCGGGTTGTGCATGGTCGGCATCAGATAGGCCGCGGCCGGGCGGTGTCGCGCGCAGGCCTCCTCGAATGCCTCCGGCACCATGCCGTCGCGGTCCATCGCCACGCCGCGGGCGCGCAGGCCGCGCACCCAGGCGAAGGAAATCAGTCCGGGCCATGACAGCGCCTCGCACAGGATGGTATCGCCCGGCCGGGTGATGGCGGAGAACACGGCGGTCATGCCGCCCTGGGCGCCGGGCGAGATCACCAGCCCGTCCGGGTTCACCTCGACGCCGCGGCGGCGCAGCCAGCGCGCGCCGGCGGCACGGTGCTCCGGCCGGCCGCCCGGGTGGGCATAGTTGACCAGCGCGCCCAGCCGCGCGCCGTCGCCGAGCCGGGCGAGGCCGGCTGCGACCATCTCCGCCATCCCGTCGGCATTCGGATAGTTCGGCGACATGTCGAGCGCGGCCAGGGCGTCGCCGTGCACCGCGAACCAGTTGACGCCGGGCTCGTCCTGCGCCGGCGGCAGGCGCAGCGGCGCGCGCGGACCGGCCTCCGCCGCCGGCATCGCATCGGTGCCGCGGGCGCGGGCGTCGTTGACATAGGTGCCGCGGCCGACCTGGCCGCCGACCAGCCCGCGCCGGTGCGCCTCGGCATAGGCCCGGCCGACGGTGCCGACGGTGACGCCCAGCGCCCAGGCCAGGTCGCGCTGCGGCGGCAGCCGGTCGCCGGCCTTCAGCGCGCCGGCGTCGATGTCCCGCTCGATGGCATCGGCGATGGCCAGGTAGCGCGGTCCGCGCGCGCCGGCCAGATCGGGCATCCAAATTGTCATGGTCACAATATAGACTTTGACTCGCGCAGGGCGCAACACAATAGTCGATTGTGCCGATCCACTCGCGGGCCAATCGATGCAATTGTGTCGATTGTCACTATCAGGACGTGCGACAGCCGGTCCGACCTTCGCGTCGCCCGGCTTTTCGCATCGGCCGCAAGAACCGGGTGGGCATCGCGCGGAATTGCCGGTAGGCAACCACCATCGACGCTTTGTCGGGAGAAGGACCATGTCGAGCACACAGCAGATTCATCATCGCCTCGCCGCAGCGCCCGCCGGGCGCGGTGTCGCCATGGTGGTCAATGCCGTGCGCGCCATGGTCATGGCAATCGATACAATCGTGACGCGCCAGCGCGCACGACGACACCTGGAATCCCTGGACGACCGCATGCTGAAAGACATCGGGCTGACCCACGCCGATGTCTTTGTCGAGTCACGCAAACCGTTCTGGCGAGGATAGGATGGACACCACAAGCAAGCCGCGGATGGAGCTGCAGCCCGACCCGATTCCGGGCGAGGCGGAGCAGTTCGTCGAGGGTGCGGCGGCGCTGGCGCTGCCTGAAACCGACGCCGAGGTCGACCCGCGGATGGCGCAGGCGATCGCCTGGCTCAGCGACCGCTGGGCCGAGCAGCCGAGCCTGGAGGCGGTGGCGGCGGTGGTGGGCATGAGCCCGTTCCACTTCCAGCGCCGCTTCACCGAGGCGGTCGGCGTCAGCCCGAAGAAGTTCATCCAGTACCTGACGCTGGGCCACGCCAAGCAGGCGCTGCGCCGCAACCAGAGCGTGCTCGACGCGGCCTATGACGCCGGCTTGTCCGGGCCGGGCCGGCTGCACGATCTGTTCGTCGCCCACGAGGCGATGACGCCGGGGCAGTGGAAGGCGAACGGCGCCGGCCTGCGCCTGCGCTACGGCTGGCATGACAGCCCGTTCGGCCGCTGCCTGATCGTGGCCAGCGACCATGGCGTCTGCGGCCTGGGGTTCGAGCGCGGCCTGGGCACGGCCGACACGCTGGCCGACCTCGCCAGCCATTGGCCGGATGCGGAGGCGCGCGAGGACCCGGACTTCACCGCGCCCTATGCCAGCCGCGCCTTCGGCAAGGCCGCCGGCGACCTGCGGCTGATGCTGCGCGGCACGCCGTTCCAGTTGAAGGTCTGGGAGGCGCTGCTGCACATCCCGCCCGGCACGGTCGTCACCTACACCGACATCGCGCGGGCCGTCGACCGGCCCGACGCGGTGCGGGCGGTGGCCAGCGCGGTGGCGCGAAATCCGGTGTCCTGGCTGATCCCCTGCCATCGCGTGCTGCGGCAGACCGGGGCGTTGGCGGGCTATCGATGGTGCCTCTACCGCAAGCGCGCGATGCTGGCGATCGAAGGCGCCGCCATCGCCGCCGACGGCGAGGACACGGCAGGCTGACGTGCGACCCCTCTTCCGCGCGGGCGGGCGAGGGGTCGGCTATCCCAGATAGGGGCCGAAATTGGCCAGGATCTGACGTTCCAGTTCGGCATTCAGCGCGATCATGGCCTCTTCGACCAGGCGGTACTGGACCTCCTCGCGCTGTTGCAGGGTAACGTCCTCGCGCACCGTCCGGCTGCGCTCGGCGAAGGCGCGGGCGCCGACCTGGGTGGTGTTGGGCAGGCCGCTGGCGACGATCTCGACGTCGATGCGGATGCGATATTCCTCGGACTGGTCGACGGTCAGCGCGCCGGTGACGCCGGTGGTCCGTGCCAGCGGGATCTCGGCCAGCATGGCGTCGTGCACCGTCACCACGGCCGCGCCGTTGGCGCCGGCCGGCCGGATGCGCTGCTCCGCCCAGCGGCGCACCGCTTCCGACGGCGCGATCGGCGCGCGCGACTCGATCGTCGGCATCCCGGCCGGCGGCACGTAGAGGTCGACGAACTCGCGCCGCGCCACCTGTACCGGGATCGGCGCCAGGTGGACGAAGGTGAGGTCCGGCACGCCGCTGCGCGGCGCCGGCGTGCGGCACGCGGCGAGCGTGACCGCCGCGGCCCCTGCGCCGAGGCGCACAAAGCCGCGCCGGCTCAGCCGAAGGGCCACCGCGTCAGTGGGTGGTGTGGATGCGGTCGAGGTCATCCCGGCCGAAGACATACTTCCTGTTGCAGAATTCGCAGACAACCTCGACATGGCCTTCCTGTTCCAGGTCCTCGAGTTCCTCGGCGCCGATGCCGCGCAGCACGTCGACGATCCGGTCGCGCGAGCACCGGCAGCCCGCCTTCAACGGCCGGGTGTCGTAGACCCGCACCCCGTCCTCGTGGAACAGCCGGTAGAGCAGGGTGTGCGGCGACAGGTGCGGGTCGAGCATCTCGGCGTTGCTGCAGGTGTGCATCAGCGCCGTCGCCCGGTCCCAATCCTCGTCGGCGATTTCGGCGGAAATGGGGAAGCCGCCTTCCGGCGGCAGCTTCTGCACCAGCATGGCGCCGGCGCGCCAGCCGCCCGACGCACCGCGGTCGGCGGCGACCAGCACCTGCGTCGGCAACTGCTCGGACTGGCGGAAATAGTGGTGCACGCATTCGGCCAGCGTATCGCCTTCCAGCGCAACGATGCCCTGGTAGAGCTCGGTGTTGCTGCCCTGGTCGACCGTGAAGGCGAGATAGCCGTCGCCGAGCAGGGCGGCGACCGGCGCGGGCGAGCTTCGGTCGGTCGTGTCGATGCCGGAAAGCCGTTCGGGTTCGTAGCGGGCGTAGCCGCGGATGTCGCCGCTTGTGCTGACGTCGGCGACCAGCAGCGACACCGGGCCGTCGCCCTTGGCCTGGATCGAGAAGACGCCGTCGTATTTCAACGTCGCGGCCAGGGCCGCGCACAGCGCCAGAGTCTCGCCCAGCAGGACGGCGACCGGGCCGGGATAGGCGTGTCGGGCCAGGATCTCGTCGACCACGGGCCCGAGACGGACCAGCCGTCCGCGCAACGCGTTCGCGTCGATCTGAAACGGCTGGACGAGATCGTCGGTGCTCATGGGCTAGGATATAGCACCGCGCCTGCGCGGGGCAAAATCCCGCCTGGGTCCGATGCTGCGGCGCGCATCCCGTGCGACGGGGTGCGCGCGACGGCTCAGATCGGCTCGCCGAGCAGCGCGACCTGGGTCTGCTCCCAATGCTCGCCGGCGCCGATCATGCAGGTCTGGCCCTCAGGCATCGTCAGCAGCAGGGTCCAGGTGCCCTGCTCCGAGCTGAACACCTCGAGCACGCCGCCGTTGTTCGACAGGCCGATCGCGGTGCGGTCCTCCTGCCAGGTCTTCTTCAGCTCGTCGACGATGTGCTCGCGCTCGCCGCACAGCATCTCGGCCCGGGCGGCGGCGCTCATTGCGACGCAGCCGGCCAGCGCGGCGACGGCCATGCAGGCGGTGGAGAAGGGGGCGGCAGCGTGCCGGGACGGCTTGGTATCAGCGGTCATGGTCCAATCTCCCGCGGCCGCGCGATCCGCCACTCGGACCGCCGCGTCCGTGTCGTTGCCAGATCCGCGCTGTTCCTCTCCGGTTCGGCCAGCGTTTGCCCGGCCTTCACCTTCAGCGTGGCCGAGGTTGTTTAAGAAACGCTGAAAGCGCCTAAAATAGTCGACGACAGCGTTAACGTATCGGAAAAGAATCGGCCACGCAGTGCGCGAGTAAAATGCGGACATCCACTTGAACGTCGCTTGCCGCGCGCGGTGCCGGCCGGGCGCGCACCCGGTGGCTCACAGCGCGCCGGGATGGATCGCCACGCGCGGCGACAGGGCATTCTCCAGGGCGTCGAAATGCTCGGCGATACGAATGCGGTCCTGCCGCGAAACCGCGACGAAGACCGCGGCCAGCTCGCCGGATCCGGCATGGTGACGGACAACCAGGAGCGTGCAGCCGAATTCGAGCCCGCCGCCGGCAGAGCGGATCACGATGCGGGCCTGCAGCCTGTCGCCGGCGCGCGCCCGGCCCTCATAGTCGGCCAGGCCGACGCCGGACGAGCTCCAGTCCGCGATCCGGTAGGTCCGGCCGTCGAACTCGGCATGGGCGTTGCGCGGCTGCTCGCGCAGTTCGCGACGCCGGTCGCGTCCGCTGGCGGCGGCATCGTCGATTGGCTGGGTCGCGACTGGGTTCATCTCGGCACCTCGCCGGGTCCGCGCAGGGCGGGCAACCCGCGGATGATAGCCGGCGATGGTTAACGACAGGTTCGAGGCGCCGGCTACAGCCGCGCGGCGCCGCGCACCCCACTTTCCGCGCCGAAACAGGCGGGGACCAAGCGCGTGCGACCGATGTCGCCGACCGCGTAGCGGGCGAGCAGCGCCGGCATCATCGCGAACAGCGCCGACACCTTGGACAGACCGCCGCCGACCACCAGCACGTCCGGGTCGAGCAGGTGGACGACGTCGACCAGGGCGCGGGCCAGCCGGTCGCAATAGCGCGCCAGCGCGTCGTGCGCCCGCGGGTCAGAGCCGATGCGCGCCGCGACCTGCTCCGCCGTTTCGGCCGCGCCGCCGAGGCGGCGGTAGTCGTCGACCAGCGCCCGCGCCCGCAGCACGGTTTCGTTGCAGCCCTGGCGCCCGCAACCGCAGGTCGACGGCGCCGGGTCGACGGCCGGCTCGAACGGAAAGCGCATGTGGCCCCATTCGCCGGCCAGCGCATTGGCACCGACGACGATGCGGCCGTCGGCCACCAGTCCGCCGCCGACGCCGGTGCCGAGCGTCAGGCCGAACACCATCGCGGCGCCGCGGCCGGCTCCGTCGATGGCCTCGGACAGGGCAAAGCAGTTGGCATCGTTGGCCAGCACCACCGGTTTGCCGACCCGCTGCGCCAGTGCGCCGGCCACCGGCATGCCGACCAGCCACGGCAGGTTCACGCAGGCCAGCACGGCACCGTCGCGGGCGATCTGGCCGGGCATGCAGATGCCGACGCGGCCCGGCGGCTCGCCGCCGGCCGCCGGCGCGAAGGCTTCGACCATGGTGGCGAGGGCGGCGACGACGCCGTCGAAGCTGCGCGGCGTGTCGACCCGGTCCTCGGCCAGGACCGTGCCGTCGCCGCGAAACAGCACGCCGGCGATCTTGGTGCCGCCGACGTCGATCCCGATGCGGGGGCCGCCGGACGGCTCGGCGTTCATCGACACGATGCGGGCAAGGCGTGGCTTCCCTCAGCGATCCGGCAGGGCTTCGAAGTCCTGGCCGAGCAGTTCGAGGACCACGCCGTCGGGCAGCTGGCCACCGTTCAGCTTGGCCGCCAGGGCCTGGGCTTCCGCCGCGTCGAAATTGCCGCTGATGCGCAGGGACCGGCCAGGGATCGGTTCCATGATCGTCGGTGCCATCATCACCACGCCGTCGACCACCAGAGCCAGGCGCTGGCCGATCAGGCGGGTGGTCGCCGCGGTGAAGGCCTCGGCGGCGTCCCAGGTCAGCACCAGCTGGATCGTCCAGCCGCCATTGAGTTGCTCGGCCATCGCCTCGTCGATGGGCTCCGCCGGCAGCAGCGACTCCCATTTGACGACGATCGGTTCGCCGCGCCGGTCGGGCAGCACGGCGATGCCGGGCGCGATATCGGTGGTCGAGCGGGTGTCGTCGACCTCGTAGAACGCGACGACTCCGGGGTCGAGCAGCGTGGCCGGCAGGCCCGGCTCGCCGAGGCGGACCACGTGCAGCGTAACGGTGCCGTCGGCGGCCAGTTCCGCAGCGATGCTGCACAGATCGGGCGACTGCATGCGCTGTTCGAGAACGGCCAGCGCCACCTCCAGCCGCACCATGTCGGCGGCCTCGCGGCTGCGCAGCTGGTAGACCTCGGCAAAGTCGACGGCCGCGCAGGCCTGCGCGTCGGCGACAGTCGGCGCGGTGGCACAGGCCGCACCCGAGAACAGCGAGCAGACCACCTCGCCGACGCCGCCGGCCGCACCGTCACTGTCCATTGGGGGTCCTCCTTCGGGTGTTTGCCGGTGGCGCCTGACGGCCAGCATGGCAGTGCGGCGTCGCCGGGACAATGCGGACAATTGCGTCCTTGCGTCGTCCAGACGGCCACGTGATAACGACACCGCGCCAAGGCGGTCAATCCTGCGGCTGGTGGACGGAAGGTGACGATGAAGGGGCACGATTCGTCGGATCGCTGGACATTCCTCGACGGTGGCTGGCACGCGGGCGCGGTTCCGCTGATGACGGCCTCGACCCACGCGGCCTGGCTGGGCTCGGTCGTGTTCGACGGCGCGCGTCATTTCGACGGGATGGCCCCGGACATGGCCCTTCACTGCCAGCGGGCGGTCGACAGCGCCCGCACGCTGGGCCTGGAGCCGACGGTGGGCGTCGATGCGATGCTGGGGCTGGTGGCCGACGGCGCCAAGCGCTTTGCCGCCGGTGCGCAGCTCTATGTCCGGCCGATGTTCTGGGCCGAGAACGGCTTCATCGCGCCGGACCCGGACAGCACGCGTTTCGCCCTGGTGCTGTCGGTGTCGCCGCTGCCGCAGCCGACCGGCTTCAGCGCCTGCATGGTGCCGTTCGAGCGCCCGGTGCCCGCGGCGGCCCCGACCAAGGCGAAGGCCGCCTGCCACTATCCCAACCTGGGCCTGGCGATGCGGGCGGCGAAGGCGCGCGGCTACGACGCCGGCGTGATCACCGACGGGATCGGCAATGTGGCCGAGTTCGCAATGGCCAACCTGATGTTCGGCAAGGACGGCGAAGTGCACACGCCGGTCGCCAACGGGACATTCCTGGCCGGGATCACCCGCCGCCGCGTG